>NZ_QJOT01000014.1:0-128180 GCF_013393165.1 Paenibacillus sp. 79R4
TCGTACTTCCATTTTACCAAAGAGCGGTTTCTTTTTGTTTGATGAAATGTAAGAGGGTGCCCCCTCAGTCATCTATGATGACTTTTGGGACACCCTCTTGAAATAACGCTACAGCTCGGGGTTCAAACCGATATGCGTCTGATTTCTACCATTGTTCTTCGCCTTGTACAAAGCCATATCGGCATAATAAAACAAGGATTCCACACTGATCTTCTCGCTGTCCCGCGTCCATTCGGCAATGCCGCAGGAGACGGTTACCTTCGGGTCGGTCTCGCTGGCTACCCGCAATCGGATCGTCTCAGCGATCTGATATCCGCTCTCGACATCGGCACCCGGTAAGTAGATGGCCAGTTCCTCGCCTCCCCAACGGGCTGCGATATCCGTCTTGCGAATCGCGCTTCTGACGATGGAGCTAACCTCGCGCAATATTTTGTCCCCGATCTGATGGCCATAAGTATCATTGATCCCTTTGAACTGATCGATATCGACGATAATCAATGACCCGCCTTCATCTTTGCGCTGATGCTTCTGCACCGACTCGTCCAGATAATGGCGTGCGTACAGCTCGGTCAGCATATCACGATTCGCCATTCTGCGCACTTCAGCATGCAGCGAGGCGTTAGCAATCGCAAGCCCGATATGCTGCGACAGGATTTGCAGCAGCTTGTAATTATCATAGGAGAAGAAACGTTCCTCCCGGTGAGCGAGCATGATCGCCCCATTCACTTCACCGCGCACGATGATCGGCGCTGCGATCAGCGAACGCGACTTGGTTTCCTCCATGAATTTGGAAGAGATTTTCCCGTAAGCCTGGTAATCCGACAAAATAATGGGCTCTCTTGTAGAGTAGACAAGCCCGTTGAATCCATAATCTTTAGGGAAGAACTCTTTGAATATTCTTGGAAAATTGGAGGACATAATCTCGAAGCAGTCGCTCTCTTTATCCAATTGTGAGATACAGCAATATTCCGCCTTGAAAATCGAGAGCAGTTCTTCTGTCGCAAATTTAAATACTTCCTTCAGACGCAAGCTCTGATTCAGCCGTTTGACCAACTCGTTAATCAGACGAAGCTCGCTGATCAGCAGATTTGACTGCTCGTACAGCTTGGCATTCTCAAAAGCAGTTCCTGCCGTATCCCCGAGAATGCCGATCAGCTGCAGGTCCGCCTCCTCGATCTCATCAGAGAGGAACAGGTGCAACACTCCGTAAGCGCCCTGCTTGCCAATTAACGGAACGGCAATCTCAGCATAGCTGCTTCCATCTTCCTTCCGCTTGTCCTCCCACAGCATAACCCCGTCCATAAACGCCCGGACACACATGCCGTCTTGTTCTCCCTGAAGCTGCAGCGTTCTAATCCGCGGATCGCGGCTCGGATGATCCTGGGACATTAACAGTTCTACCTTCGCGTCTGGATACATGCCCGCGATGCGTTCAAATACTTCCTTCAAAACAGAGTCCACATCAATCTTGTCAGAGAGGCGCTGGATGACTTGAAACAGCATGGCACGGCGCTGCTCCTCCCGCTTCGCCTGATTCTGGGCATTCAGCAAGTCTTCCACAAATAAAGCCTCGAACCGTTTATAGAAGCAAGCCAACAAATGCTGAGCGGCCGTGTTCACGATCATCTCTGCAAATGGGAACTGACTCTCATTCACGTTATTAATATGGCAGCCCAACACGGCAAAAACCTCATGGTGATGACGTGTCTTGACCGGCGACAGAACATAGGCGCCCATCTGGTCTTTGACGGACAGAGTGCCTTTTTGTTCAAGAACCTCTCTTAAGTTGTTGGAAATTATATGTTGATCTGAGATATCAACCTGTATTAGCGACTGAGAGATGAGAATTTCTCCGAGGTAATTGGCGAGAAACCACCCGGCTTGATGCGAGTCGGGAAAAGAGGGTTGCTGCGGCAGCCAGTCCGAGTAAGATGCCAGCAAAAGCGAGTCCAGATACGGGAAATCGAAATCATTGATATCGAGTTGTTCCAGCCAGTTCTTCTGCTCGGCTTGACCTTCCTCTTCTATTCTCAGCGGCAAAGGCAAATCTGAATTTGCTCTGAACGTCATCGTCACGTCTGTTCGTGATTGTTCTGCCATAATAAAAGCTCCTTTTCACTGCCCATTCAGCAGCGACTTAATATACAGCGAAGCTATAATGACTCTGCCCGGAGTATAAAATATCACATATGTGCTTAATTATAATAGTTGTTTCAAAAAAATTAATTTCCCGAAGTTTGCTATCAATGATTATTTTACTATCAATTTTACTATTTTGCATTAAAAATCCTTCATTTTGTCCCATATTTTTAGGACCAATGCCCTATCGACAATTTTCTCGCTTTTCAAACAAAAACTCATACTTGACATTATATACCCATTTCATATAATATTTATTGTTGATTAAGACTGGATAGAGTCTTACTTAGGGCATAACCATTGCGAGCACCCTCTCGGATTTTGTTGCTGACAGGACAGCGGCTGAACTTTCTTGTCAGAGAGCGGTATTCTTCTATCCACCGCACAACTAAACAAAATCCGCGCAAAATAGAACCCTACAATAATAAACGTAAAAAAAGGAGTCTATTATACAATGGCACGTTACACTGGTCCTAAATTTAAACTCAGCCGCCGCCTTGGCATCTCTTTGAGCGGTACTGGCAAAGATTTGAAACGCCCTTTCCCTCCTGGACAACATGGTCCTAACCAACGGAGAAAAATCAGCAACTATGGCATGCAGTTGATGGAGAAGCAAAAACTGCGTCATATGTACGGCTTGGGCGAAAAACAATTCCGTACTTTGTTTGAAAAAGCACAAAAAATGCAAGGTATTGCTGGTGAAAACTTCATGATCTTGCTGGAAAGCCGTTTGGACAACCTTGTATATCGTCTTGGTTTTGCTAATTCCCGTGCAGGCGCACGTCAATTGGTATCCCACGGACATATCACTGTTAACGGCAAGAAGGTAAACATTCCATCCTTCCGCGTAAGCTTGGGTGATGTAATCAGCCTTCGCGAAAGAAGCCGCGGTCAATCTTCTGTCAAAGAAGCTTTGGAAAACCGTTCGCATCTTCCAGCCTATCTTGAATACAACGACAACGCTATGGAAGGCAAATTCATTCGCTTGCCAGAACGCCCTGAGTTGTCCCAAGATATCGACGAGAAGCAAATCGTCGAATTCTACAACCGTTAATATCTGTTCGCTGATCGAGCTGCTTCCAAGGTTTTTAGAGCCTTGGGGCAGCTTTTTTCATGATGGAGTTTCCCCTGGTTCAGACCCTGCCTTTATTTCCCCCTTCCGGCAACTCATTCCCTCATTTCGTTTTGTATATAATAGAGAATATTCAAAGATCAAAGATTCCCCTTATGCTTGGTTTAAATCTTAAAATCGTCAATAAAGGCGAAAAAGCGGTCATTTTCCTCATTTTTTATGCTATAATGTTGCTTGTTATAAAGGAGGATACTGCATGGTTCATGAGAACGATAAAAGCTCCGGACGGCCGTCAGGTCAAGGCATCTCCCGGAGCAATAAAAACGAGAAAAGCGAGAAAAGCAAGAAACCTCCCCGTAAGCGCAGCAAGTGGCGTTGGGTCTGGACGTCTCTCAGCGTCCTCATCATGCTTATTATTGCCGGAGTTCTCTTTGCAGGAGGGGCCGTCTTCGGCTATGTAACCTCTATCGTAAAAGATGACCCTGTACGTTCACGGGAAGATATCGAGCAGAAAATCGCATATAACGAAATCACCGGATTTGCCTATTTCCGCAATGGTGATCCTATCGGCCAGCTTCGTACCGAAGAAGATCGACGGCCAATCAGCACCGAGGAGATCCCCAATTCTGTAGTCGATGCATTACTCGCCATCGAGGACAATCATTTTTATGATCATAAAGGGATCGACTTCAAAGGGACGCTGCGCGCTGTCAAACAGAAACTGCTGAATGAAAACGTGCAGACCGGCGGCAGTACACTGACTCAACAGTTGGCACGCCGCGTCTTTTTAAATCTGGATCGTACAAGCGATCGCAAAATCAAGGAAATGCTGCTCGCTTTGCGGTTGGAACGCTTTCTGTCCAAGCCGGAAATTTTGACCGCTTATCTCAATAAGGTACCGTTCGGCAACGGTTCTAACGGCTATCAAGTGTATGGAATCAAGGCAGCAGCAAAGGGCATTTTCAATATTTCTAATCTGAGTGATCTCAATATTGCTGAATCGGCTTATCTGGCAGGGCTGCCGCAGCTCCCTTCTTCTTACTCCGCATACAACGGCAAAGGGGAGTTTAACGAAGAAGCGTTTGAACGAGCGCTGAAGAGACAGCGTCTTGTGCTGCAGAGAATGCTTGAAGAGAGCAAAATTACGAATGAGCAGTACCAGGAGGCTCTGGCGTTTGATATCAAAGGAGTGCTCGCTCCGCAGACGAAGAAAGCCTATGAGACTTTCCCATATCTTATGCTGGAGACCGAGCGGCAGGCCGCCATCGTTATTGCAATGTTGAATAACCCGAACATGACCAAAGAGGAAGTTTCCAAAAATCCGCAAATGATTGAGGAAGCGCGTCAGGAATTGTTGACCGGGGGTTATCGGGTCTATACGACGATTGACAAGAAAGTATACAACTCGATGCATAAGGTATCCGACAATGCCGATAACTTCTCGCCTCTCAGCAAGACCAAAGGGCTTGAGCAAGTTGCCGGAATCATGCTTGATAATCGTACAGGCGCTATTCTCGGCATGATCGAAGGTCGCGATTTCTACACCGAGCAAATGAATTATGCAACGCAGATGGTTCGCCAGCCGGGTTCAACGATGAAACCGATCGCCGCCTATTTGCCAGCTATGGAAGCCGGGTTAATCCAGCCAGCCAGCATTATTGACGATTCGCCGATCATCCTGCGCGACTATCAGAAGGGTTACCATATTCCGGTCAACTCCAGCGGCGGCTATAAAGGTCTGGTTACAGCCCGCACCGCCTTGAATGAATCTCGGAATATTCCGGCGCTAAGGGTGTTTAACGATGTGGTTGGCATCGAGAAGGCCTGGGACTTCTCCCGAAAGCTCGGAATCACTACCCTGGATGAAAAAGATAACGGAGCAACAACAGGTGTACTGGGTGGCCTCACACGCGGAGTAACCGTTGAAGAGCTGACGAATGCTTACAGTTCCATCGCTAACGGCGGTAATTTTACGGACTCCTACATGATTGAGAAGATCACCGATTCCAAAGGCAAGATCGTCTATAAGCATGAGGTTAAGCCGGAGCGAGTATTCTCGGAGCAAACCGCTTATCTGATGACCGATATGCTGCGCACCGTTATTACAGACGGTACCGGCAAATCGATCAAGTCTTCCTTCAAGAATTATGGCAAAATTCCGATTGTCGGCAAGACCGGAACAACGCAAAATTATGCCGACGTGTGGTTTATGGGATATACCCCGGACGTAACACTAGGAATATGGATCGGGTACAAGGAACCGGCCAACACCTTATCCGATGCCGGTAAATCCCGGGCTCGCTCGATCTGGGCCTCTGTTATGAATGAAGTGACCGAGAACGAGAAAGAACTGTTCGTCACACCAAGTTTTACAAAGCCTGACGGTATCGTCTCCAAGACGGTCTCCGGCTATAGCGGCAAGCTGCCGACTGAATTAACGAGAGAGGCCGGCAAGCTGGTTACCGATATTTTCAATGCTAAATATGTCCCTACCGAACCTGATGACGTATTGGTAAGAATGAAATATATCACTTATGACGGTGTCAACTACATTCCGCAAGAAGCGACTCCTTCCGATATGGTTCGGGAGAAGGTTGTTGTAAAGCGGGCTAAACCGATCAAAGAATTGATTGAAGAATTGCAGCATGCCTTCTCTGTTATGAAGGGCGGCCATCGCTCACTCGATTACTATATGCCGAAAGATGCAGGGGAAGACGCTCCGAACAAGATCGACCCGCGGGTGGATGACGGAGCAGCTCCAGCGGCGCCTAGCAATATCAGACTGACTGGCGAAGGCAGCATTACCTTTAATAAAAATAGTGAGAAGGATGTTGTAGGCTATCGCTTGTATCGTTCTACGGATGGCATAAATTATCAGAATACGGGGAAGGTAATACTCGTCGGCGAGACTACGCAGTTCTCTGATTCAGGCGGAGCAGCGTTCAGTTATTATGTGACGGCGGTTGATGTTGCTGGCAAGGAATCCGAGCCGAGCGCCATCGTTAGCAGCGCATGGACTCCTGAGCAGCCTTTCCCTGGAGAGGAACTTCCATGGCCAAACGATCCGGATGACTCATCCAATGGTCAGTCACTCCCGGCGGCTCCCGTTCAAGTAAATATTCAGGGAGATAACGGACAGTACACGGTGAGTTGGGCTGCCAATGCCCACGATGACCAGGTAACAAGCTACGGCATCTACTTCTCCGATCGTTCGGACGGCTCCTACTCCAATATAGGCTCTACGCCAGGAACGCAGTTCAGCTTCCAGAGCGATGCCTCAAATGGCTGGATCAAGGTTACCGCCTTTAACAGTAAAGGCGAATCTATCCCGTCATCCCCAGTGAAGTTTGGCAGCTAAGCGGATATAACACAAACAGAGGGTTCCAGGAAGATTTTCCTGGAACCCTCTTTATTTATGTCACATCCAACGTGATAAAAAGTACGGTTTTCGGCACCCAAGCTCAAGCTTCCGGATGCAGTTCTTCAATGCGCTGCGGTTGAATGAAGCTGGATCTGCAGTTCACAGCGTACTCAGCCCTCTAATCCTCAATTGTGGACAAATCACCGGTTGGAAGATTCAACTCCCAGGCTTTCAGTACCCGGCGCATGATTTTACCGGAACGGGTCTTAGGCAGCTTATCCTTGAATTCAATCTCGCGTGGAGCCGCGTGCGCAGACAAGCCTTCCTTGACGAAACGGGAAATCTCCGCCTTAAGCTCATCGGTAGCCACATACCCTTCCCGCAGAGAGACAAAGGCCTTGATAATCTCACCGCGAACCGGATCCGGCTTGCCGATAACTCCCGCCTCGGCTACAGCCGGATGCTCCACCAGCTTGCTCTCGACCTCAAACGGTCCGATGCGCCCGCCTGAAGAGTTGATTACGTCATCGATCCGGCCTTGGAACCAAAAGTACCCGTCCTCATCCATATAAGCCGTATCACCGGAAATATACCAGCCCGGGATGCGGAAGTACTCCTCATACTTCGGTGCATTGTTCCAGATCAGGCGCATCATGGACGGCCATGGCGTACGAATCGCCAGATTCCCCATCCGGTTTGGTGGGAGCTCCTTGCCGTTATCATCGATAATCGCCGCCTCTATACCTGGCACCGGCTTGCCCATGGAGCCCGGCTTGATCGGCATCGACGGATAGTTGCAGATCAATTGCCCGCCTGTCTCCGTCATCCACCAGGTATCATGAATTCGATGGCCATAGACTCTATGTCCCCAGCGAACCACCTCCGGGTTAAGCGGCTCGCCCACAGATAGGACATGCCTTAACGAGGAGAGATCATACTGCTTCACGATATCCTCACCAGCTCCCATAAGCATACGGAAAGCCGTTGGTGCGCTGTACCATATTGTCACCTGGTTGTTAGCAATCGTCTCATACCAGTCGCCAGGGCCAAATCTGCCCCCGCGGACTACGTTAGTAACCCCATGCAGCCAAGGTGCGAATATCCCGTATGAGGTTCCCGTGACCCAGCCCGGGTCGGCCGTGCACCAATATACATCCCCTTCGCGCAAATCCAGGACGACTCTGCCCGTGTGATAATGCTGAACCATTGCATTGTGGACATGGTACACTCCCTTCGGTCTCCCCGTTGAACCGGAAGTATAATGAAGGATCATTCCGTCCTCACGATTAAGCCATTCAATCTCCGCTTCAGGGGAGGCCTGCTTCATCTTGGCATGGTAATCAAGCGTATTCTCATCCTCGGCGACGTTCTCGCCCACGACGAATACCGTCTTCAGCAGCGGCAGCTCATCCCGCTTTATTCGCGGCAGCAATGCCGGAGTCGTAATGATCGCGGTGGCTCCGCTATCCTCAAGTCTATCTTTGACTGCCGTTTCCATAAAAGCTTCGAACAATGGCCCAACGACCGCACCAACCTTAAGCGTGCCGAGAAGTGTAATATATAGCTCAGGACTGCGTGGCATGAAAATAAATACACGATCCCCTTTTGCTATTCCACGACTGCGCAGCACATTGGCAAAGCGGTTGGTCTGGTCCTTCAGATCCTGAAAGGTATACGATTCATTGCGGCTTGCATCACTGAACCGCAGCGCAACGCGATCCCCTTTGCCAGCATCAACATGGCGATCTATCGCCTCATAGGCCATATTCACCTTACCTGTCTCATACCAGGAAAATTGCTTCTCTACTTCCTCCCAATTAAAATTCGCATACGCTTCTTCATAGCTGCCCAGATGGGATGAGGCGGCCTCCGCCCAAATAATTTCTCCTTGCAGTTGACTCATTGTTCCATCCTCCTTGAATCTGTAAGATTGAAATAAATGAAAATAAAAGATGAAGATATGAAAACGGATACAAAAATGGGATGAATAGAAGGGTAATTTAGTTTAATAAAGAGTAGGATGGTATCCGTTCTATGAAGAAGCAAAAAAGAGGAGAGAAGTTTGTAAATAACATCACATTGTCAATGTATAATTGTGATCTTTTTGTGTCGGATATCATTATAGCACACGTTATTACGACACGGCTATACTTTTCAAATTTTCATTTTTCTGTTATAAGTGAGAGGAAAGAGCTAAGGAGGCGGTCCCATGGAACACCGTAAAACGTATATCCGCCATACGATACCCTACCAGGATAATGAGATCGTCATCGAAGGTCCTGTCTCGCCTTCCCACCTGCAGACCTTGCAGATGCATCCCGAGCTGGATGCTTTTCGCAGGCCGAAGGACCAGCATGAGGCCTTGGTCGAAATTGCCGGCTTGCCGGAAGGGCGGATCATTCTGGCGAGAGTGAACGAAGTGATTGTTGGTTATGTGACCTTCCACTACCCGGATGAAATGGAGCGTTGGTCACAAGGGCAAATGCCCGATTTGATCGAGCTGGGCGCCATCGAAGTGGCCAATGCCTATCGTTCGATGAAGCTGGGGTCAAGAATGATTAATACCGCCTTTGAAGACAGTCAGATGGAGAAATATATTGTATTCACGACCGAATATTATTGGCACTGGGATTTAAAGAGCAGTGGACTCAGCGTCTGGGACTACCGCAAAATGATGGAGCGGCTGATGCAAACCGTAGATATGGTCTGGTATGCGACCGACGATCCGGAGATTTGCTCCCATCCGGCCAACTGCTTGATGGTACGTATCGGCAAAGAAGTGCCTATTGAATCGGAAGAGCAGTTTGATCGGATTCGTTTCCAGCAGCGCTTTATGTATTAGAGGATATTTAAAAATTCCACCTTGGATTACGACGCAAACCAAGCATGTTCCACTTCGAATTTAGATTCAGCCGGGCCTAAGAGAATGCTGACAAAATCCTATTTCCTGCGGAAAACCTCTCAGGTGTTCACGTACAAATTACGTACGCTTCGCTCCTTTCGTCCCTGCTTCATCCAACTGAAGCGTTTTTGAAGAAACGCACATCGGAAGCATAAGCTTCAGTGCTGAAAACTGGCCTTTTTGATCTCGCATTTATTAATATGGGCTGCAAGCTGCAACTAAGGGCCATAAGGAAGGAAAGTGAGGCTATGTCTGGAAACGCTTTATTTGTTCATCATGAAGAGCTGTTTAATTATTGTTTTCATAACAATCATCCCTTTCATCCGATTCGTCTGCAATTGACATTGGATCTATTGAGGGAGATTCAAGCTCTGGCGCCCGAGCATATACTGCAATCACGCCCAGCCGTCCCCGGCGAACTGGAATGGGTTCACCAGCCTGCGTATGTGGAGGCCGTTCAGCAATTGAGCAAGAATTCGCCAGATTCCTCCTGGACGACACGAGCGGAACAGTACGGGTTGATGGACGAGGATACCCCTTTTTTTAGCGGAATGCATGATGCTGCAACGTATGTGGTGGGCGGTTCTATCACAGCGGTTGAAGCCGTCCTCTCCGGACAGACAACGCATGCCCTGCATTTAGGCGGCGGACTGCACCACGCACTCTCAGGCAAAGCAGCCGGTTTTTGCGTCTACAATGATGCTGCGGTGGCTATTGAATATGCCAGGCGTCAATACGGGGCCCGTGTACTCTATATTGATACCGATGTTCACCATGGAGATGGAGTACAATGGAGCTTCTATTCAGAACCAGAGGTTTGCACCTACTCAATTCATGAGACTGGCAAATATCTGTTTCCCGGTACAGGCTTCGTCCACGAACGCGGAGAGCATCACGGATATGGAGCATGCATGAATATCCCCTTGCAGCCTTATACCGAGGATGATTCCTGGATGGAGTGCTTCGAAGCGTCGGTCCGCAGACTCATCGATTACTACAAGCCGGATATGATCTTCAGTCTGCACGGCTGCGATGCCCACGCTCTCGATCCATTGTCCCACATGCAATGCAGTATGAGAATCTATCAGGAAATGCCTGCGATCCTGCACCAGCTGGCCCATATGTACTGCGAGGGACGCTGGGTAGCTGTCGGAGGCGGCGGTTATGACCTGTGGCGCGTTGTTCCCCGGGCATGGAGCCTGCTCTGGCTGGAGATGAGCGATCATCCGCTGAAGCGGCGGCTTGATACTGATCCCTCCCTTCATCTTCCGCAAGCCTGGGTCGATCGTTGGCAGGATCAGGCCGAGGTTCGGCTGCCTGCGACCTGGCTGGATGATCTGTCTCATTGGGAAGGCATCCCGCGCCGGGAGGAGATCACAGCCAAAAACCGCGATATTCTCGCGATCGCCTTGCAGGATTATCCTGAAATTTGATTCAGACAACTCTCTGCAGCATATCATTTACAATCTCAAACGATCGGTTCGCCGCCTTCTCTGTGAACTCGGCATAATTCACATCCGCTGTTCCGTCCGCCTTATCAGACATTGAGCGAAGTACTACATAAGGAATCTTATTCATATAGCAAACCTGGGCAACAGCAGAGCCTTCCATTTCTACGCAAGCTCCGGACATAGTCTCATATAGATCACTGACGAGATCACGGTCGGCGACGAATTGGTCCCCTGAGAGCACTCTGCCTACGATGAATTTATGGTCTGTACACAGCTTGGCACAGGCCTCTTGGGCCAGTTGGATCAAATCCTCATCCGCAGGAAAATCGGAGATTTCTTGATAAGGTATTATTCCGCGCTCATATCCGAGCGGTGTTACATCCATATCGTGCTGCTGGCAAGACGAAGAAATGACGATATCGCCAATATCAAGCGTTGGATGGACAGCCCCGGCAACTCCGGTAAACCAGATCATATTTACGCCAAAGCAGTCGATCAGCACCTGTGTTGTCATCGCTGCATTCACTTTACCAACTCCCGATTTGCACACGACAACGCTCTTGCCATGGAGCAAACCTTGAACGAAAGAGATGCCGGCCCGCTTCACTTCCTCCTTGTCATCCATCCCTTGCAGGAGCAGGGTGATTTCTTCATCCATCGCTCCGATAAGACCAATTCTACTCATAGTTCCACGACTCCTTCAGTTCGTATGTATAGCTCATTAAGCTCATTAAACCCTAAAAAAGCCCCTTCCAGAGAAGGAGCTTTTTTCCCGATAACCTTTTTCATATATTTGTTTGTGTCTATCTTCTATCTGATGGCCATCAGCATAGCTAAGGCCCAGTTAAGCATTACACATGACTGACAGAGAGACGTAAAATCGTCTCATGAGGCAAAATCACATGCGGGTTGTCCACCGCTTCCTTCTTCATCAGCTTCGTTAACAAGCGCATAGCGACCGCACCCAGGTCATACATCGGCTGGGCCACCGTCGTCAATTGCGGACGTACCATCGATGCCATGCGAATATTGTCCACGCTGATAATGGAGAAGTCGTCAGGAACTTTGAGACCTTCATCCTGAATGCTGTGAATAGCTCCAATAGCCATTTCGTCGGTCGCTGAGAATATAGCCGTCGGCCGTTTCTTGAGACCGAGGAAATACTTCATAGCCTCGACACCGGATTCGTAGCGGTAGTTGCCAATCCGCACCAAATCCTCTTGATACTCGATTCCAGCCGTCTCGAGAGCGCGTTTATAGCCCTGAAAACGTGCATAACCGTTCGCCGGGTCTTGCAAAGTACCGCTGATCATAGCAATATTGCGATGACCATGACGAATCAGCGTACTCACTGCATCAAATGCAGCAGCCTCGTGGTCAATATCCACGGATGGGAACATGCCCTTCTCGTCGCTCGTCGCACAAAGTACGATCGGAACAGACGAAGTCTGGAATGCCTGAACATGCTCTTCTGTTACTACTCCGCCCATGAAAAGAAGTCCGTCCACCTGCTTCTCAAGCAAGGTATTTACGACACGAATCTCCTTCTCCTTCTTCTTGTCTGCGTTACATAGGATAATGTTATAGTGGTACATGTTGGCGATGTCTTCGATACCTCGCGCAATCTCTGCAAAAATTGAATTTGAGATGTCTGGGATGACCACTCCGACCGTGGTCGTCTTCTTGCTGGCAAGACCTCTTGCCACCGCATTTGGACGATATCCCAAACGTTCAATCGCTTCGTATACTTTCTTCCTGGTCTGCGGCTTGACATTCGGATTGTTGTTTACAACCCGAGAAACCGTCGCCATCGAAACGCCCGCTTCACGTGCCACATCGTAAATGGTAACCGTCACATTCTTCTCTCCATTGCCAATAGATTTTCACTCGTTCATCCGGTAAGGTCCAGTACCCCAATTAGTTTAATGATACGACAAAATATTACTTTGTGCAATGATAACGCTTCACTTATCCCAGAATTCCTTGTAGAGCTTCGGAAGTAATCTGTGAATGGGAAGTATTCCATACCGCTTGCTCATTCTTGACGAGTATTGCCTGAGGGGATTCATGCTTTACGCCAAGCAGCTCGGCAGCAGCATTAGATACCTCTCGATCTTCAATCACATAAATCAAACCATATATAACTCCCTCATTGGGAGCCGCATTCAAATATGCTGTAAACTCTCGATGCGCCCCGGCGCTGATCGGGCAACGAGTACTGTGTTTGAACAACAAAAGCGGCTGACTAGTGGATTGCTGCAAAGCGCTATGAAGGTCTTCTATGGATGTTATTCTTAGCAAATTATACATGACATATCCATCCCTTCTTCATTTAGAGGTAATTCAAAAAGTGTAATTCAAGCTTCATCACCTTCTTAGGGCTGAAAACTGGTCTTTTTGAACACGCACTTTAAGTATCTGTACCTTGCCATATGTTATATTAACAAAATGCGCCACTGAAAAACAACTTTATTCGTCATTTCTTTTAAATTCATTTACTTCGTTTCTAAAAATTGGCGTTTTTTCACAAATGAGGATAAAGCCGATAAGCGAAATGAGATTTCTTCCATCCAGTCAGCGTCTCCCGCTCTACTCGCATACCCGTACAAATCCAGTAGGAGATTAATGCGCTCCTCGCATTTCTCCACCAAAAAAGTATTAAATGAGGACACCTCCAATAATTCCTGCCCCGACTTGTAAATGTCGTACAATACGGAAGCAAGCTCATTTACACTCGTAAAAACAACTCTTCCTTCTCGGCGCTGTTCCTTCAGTTCGGCCAGCAGCCTGGTTACATCCTGCTTAATTGATGGAATTAATTCATAATAAGAGCAATCTTCACATTCCAGAATAGGAACCAAATCGATTTGATACATATTTTCGAAAACTAGCATCCGAAAGCTAAGAGTCATGGACTGGCCGCAACGGCAAAATAAATGCACGGTATCACCTCAATAATCACATCTGTGCTGTATGTAAACTTTAATTATATTTGATACAATTAAAATATTGAAATCGATTTTCGTCAAGACTCATTTCAGACAGGAGGAGACTATATTGAGACTAACTGGAAAAAAATTGATCGCGTTGGTAGATGAAGAGTTCGAGGATTTGGAGCTGTGGTATCCGATTTACCGCGTCCGCGAAGAGGGAGCCGAAGTTCATCTCGTCGGCCCGGAGAAAGGCAAAAAATACATCGGTAAATATGGGGTTCCCGCAGAAGCTGAATTCTCCTTCGAGGAAATATCTGCAAAGCAATATGACGGCATCCTTGTACCCGGAGGCTGGGCGCCGGACAAGCTCCGCCGCTATCCCAAGGTACTGGAGATGATCCGCGAGCTGCATGTGGCCCAGAAGCCGATCGGACAGATTTGCCACGCCGGTTGGGTATTGATCTCGGCCGGGATCCTGAAAGGCATCACGGTCACCTCGACACCAGGCATCCGCGACGATATGGAGAATGCCGGAGCAATCTGGAAGGATGAGCCTGTTGTTGTCGATGGACATATCATCTCTGCACGCCGTCCGCCGGATTTGCCGCCTTACGGCAAGGCTTATGTTGATGCGCTCGCCGCTAAGTAAGTTTAGAGAAAACAACAGCACCAGAGGTTAATCCTCCGGTGCTGTTGTTTTACATAGCTCGTTCTATATCAGACCAGAATTAACGTGCTTCGCTACCCAAGTAACGAATTAGCTCCGCTTCCACCTCGGTGCTTGTTGATAGACGGTAGCAAAGGGCGCCTAATTCACGACTCTCACTGGCGTAAATATTCAGTATCCGGTGTTTGACGCGAAGAAGGGATTGCGATGACATGCTCAGATTGCTTACCCCGAGATAGAGCCAAATCGGAAGCGCCCTCTCATCGCTGGCCAGCTCGCCGCATACGCTGATTGGAATTCCCGCTTCCTTCGCCGCCATCACGGTCTGGCGAAGCATGCGCAGCACCGCCGGGTGAAAAGGATGATACATCTGGGCAATCTTCTCATTCATCCGATCCACAGCAAGTACATACTGAACCAGATCATTCGTGCCTATGCTGAAGAAATCCACTTCCTGAGCCAGAAGATCCGCTATCGCTACGGCGGCTGGAACCTCGATCATCGCCCCGATCGGTATATTGTCGTCATAGGCAATTCCTCTAGCGGTAAGTTCTTGCTTGGCTTCCTGCAAAATTTCCTTCGCTTTGCGAACCTCCTCCAGCGAGGAGATCATCGGATAGAGAATTTTTACATTACCGTAAGCACTTGCCCGCAGAATAGCCATTAACTGCGTTTTGAAAATATCTTTATTATCGAGGCTTATACGAATGGCCCGGAATCCCAGAACCGGGTTCTCCTCTTCAGGTATTGTAAAGTATTCCAGCTGCTTATCCCCGCCGATGTCCAGCGTCCGGATTACAACCGAATGCTCCCCCATTTTCTCGGCGATCTGGCGATAGACCTCAAACTGCTCCTCTTCGCTTGGGAAGCCCAGCCGATCCATATACAGGAATTCCGTCCGGAACAGGCCAACTCCCTCCGCTCCATATTTGAAGGCCAGTTCCAGATCCTTCACCGAGCTAATATTGCCGGCCAGCTTCATCCGCACATTATCCTTCGTTACAGGGTCCACCGAAGCGAGCAGCTGCAGTTGTTCCTTCCGGCGCCGCTGTCTCTCGGCAATCGCTGTATATTGATCGATAATGACATGATCCGGGTTTAAGAAAATAGCTCCTTCATCCCCGTCAATCACCAGAAGATCGCCTGTCTTAAATATCTCTGTCAAGGAATCCTCCAGGCCTGAGACGAGTGGAATTCCAAGCGCTCGTGCCATAATTGCCGAATGCGAGGTTTTGCCCCCAGCTATCGTTACCATCCCCAGCACATGCTGCGGGTTCAAGTGGACAAGCTGTGAGGGGGACAATTCCCGGGCTACCAGGATATATGGCTGCGTATCAGAAGGCAGTGTAATATCCGGGGTTCCGAGCAAATGCTTAAGCAGCCGGTTGCCGACATCCTTAATATCAAGCGCCCGCTCCTTCATATACTCATCATCCAACAGATCAAACATCGTTACAAAATGATCGATCGCTTCTTTAACAGCCACTTCGGCCGCTTTGTATTGACGCTCTATAATCCCGCGAATTTCACTCATAAAAACAGGATCTTCCAGTATCGCGATATGTGCATCAAAAATGTTAGATTCTGCTACTCCAACCGTCTCTTTAATCTCGTTCTTCATGAACTCGATTTCGGTCTTGGATGTTCTAATGCCTTCATACAGCCTTTCGAACTCCTTGGCCAAATCCACACTTTCCATTCGCCGATCCGGAACATCCCATTCCCAGGTGGGCAGCACAAATGCCTTGCCGATGGCAACACCAGCCGCTGCACCAATACCTTGTATCATGTTTCGACCCCCTAAACCTATTTAAAACCCTTATAGAGGTTGTTCAACCAGCCACGGCTTAAGCCTGACTATTGAACACGCATTTATAGGATAGTCTCTCTCTATTTCTTAATGGTAAGCCCAGCCTCATTCTTTTGTCAAAGGAAATAGTGCAAAAAAATATGCCCTGAAGCCTTGTCCCAGCTAACTTGCGGAACGTTTTAAAGCTTCCAGAATTTAACTTATGCATGCAGACAAGTGAAAATCGCCCGGCATACATTATACCGGACGATATTCAAGATCATATTGGCTCGGATCGATGCTCTTAACCGTGGCGTTTGCCGATCAGGAGGCTATCCTCCACCTTAATACAGCGGTCCATAATGACGGTGAGCCCGCCTTTAGCGGCGATGTCAGCCGCTTCCTCGCTAATAATGCCCTGCTGCAGCCACAATACGTTAGCACCGATCTCAACCGCCTCCTTGGCGATCTCAGGCGTATATTCGCTGCGCCGGAAGACGTTGACGATATCTACAGGCTCAGGAATATCCTTAAGCGAGGGATAGACCTTCTCGCCGAGAATTTCACCCGAGACGACAGGGTTGACCGGGATAATCCGGTATCCGTTGCTCTGCAATGCCTCAGCAATCATGTAAGAAGTGCGATCCGGCTTATCGGATAAACCCACAATCGCGATATTTCCGGCCTTCTCTAGAATGTCTTTGATTGTCTCTCTGCCTGGATTTTCAAATGCCATTTCACTTGCTCCTCTCTAAATGTATGTTCACAAAGTCCCGTTTTCAACCCACTCCACATTACCCCCAAGTGCGGTAATATGGTCGAAAAATTCGGGATACGATTTGGCAACATGATGCGCATCCTTAATGATCAGCGGCTGCTGGCAACGAAGACCTGCAACAGTCAAAGCCATAATAACGCGATGATCATAATGCGCATTAATTGTAACGCCGCCTGGCAGTTCACCTGGACGACCGTGCACGATAATCTCCGCCTGGCGTTCTTCCACATCAGCACCGGCTTTGCGGAGCTCGTTCAAGTAATCAGTAATGCGGTCACACTCTTTGTACCGCAAATTCTCCACATTATAAAAACGGGATGTGCCGTCGGCGAAGACCGCAGCAGCTACCATGGCGAGTACGGCATCCGTCGCTGCGTCGCCATCGAACTCAATCGGCTGCAAGCGGCCATTGCCGCGGACATGAACGACTCCGTTCTCATGGGCTAAAGGAACTTCCATCATCCGCAACACATCAACGATTGCCCGCTCCCCTTGCTTGCTCTGTTCCATCAGACGATGCACCTTCACATCCGAATTTGTCACCGCCGCAGCGGCCAAGATCGCCGCCGACCCTGGATAGTCTCCCTGCACCGTATAATCCCTCGCTTGGTAGGATTGACGACCCGGCACTTTATAATTCATCAAGTCCTCGCTGGCCTGGATAACGATGCCCGCCTGTTCCAGCACCTCCAGCGTTTGTCCGATAACGACCTTCGATTTCAGGTCATTAACCACCTCAATCTCACTGTCCTCTTCAAGCAATGGCGTGAGGAACAATAAAGCGCTCAGGAACTGCGAGCTGACCGCACCGGATACTTTAATCTTGCCACCCTTTGGCCCGCCTCCATGAACAGTAATTGGGAGCTTGCCATCCCGATGCTCAATTTCAACCCCCATGCTCTGCAAGGATTCGATTAAGTCATCATGCGGACGCTTGCCCAATGAATCAGGATACGTATTTACAAAGGTTATATCAGGAGACAAGGCGGCAATTGCTAATAGAAAACGCAGCACAGCTCCTGCATTGCCTACGTTCAATTCCTTGATATCCTTCGGATGCCGCCCAAAACCAGTGATGACGATTTTCTCCTCATCCTCTTCCAACACAGCGCCAAGATCAGCTATACAACGGCGCATCGCATCGCTGTCCTCGCTGTGGGCCGGATAATAAATCGTGCTTGTACCTTCCGCCAGCGCGGCAACCAGCAAATAACGTGTTGTGTAATTCTTTGACGATAACGCTCCGATCTCTCCCCTTAACTCAGGCGTTGGTCTAACGATAACATCCATACTATGAGTTCTCCTTTATGATTGATGATTAACCGCGGCAAAGCATTAAAATTTCATCTGACACCTGTTCAACACTCTTGCCTGTCGTATTCACATGATGATGTGCGAACCGGTAAGCCTGCTTGCGTTCATCCAGCAGGGTCTCTATCCGCTGCTTCGCGCCCCCGGCCAGTAAGGGGCGATTCTTATCCTCGCCAACCCGGCTTAGAATCTCCTCTACCGTAGCCGCAAGGGCCACAACCTGACCGCGTCCGAGCATGCACTTGCAATTGCTCTCCCGCAGCACAGCCCCTCCACCAGTGGCCAGAACGATCCCTTCCTCTTGCAGGACCCGATCAAGCACATCCGATTCCAAATCGCGGAAATAAGCTTCACCTTTCTCTGCAAAAATCTCCGGAATAGCGCAGCCGGCCTGCTGCACGATCTGCTGGTCAAGATCAATCAGACGGTAGCCAAGCTTATCAGCTAAATGCGCCCCTACTGTTGATTTGCCAGTCCCCATCATGCCGACAAGTATAATATTATCCTTGGGACTACTCAACATCTCACCTACTTTAATTCCACTTTGGCAGCAACTTTTTTCATATCATAACACAGAGCATGCTACTGTGGCACTGCCTATCCGTCAGTCCATCAGGAAATAAGCCGCTGATTCCAAAAAGACGCCGCAGCCGCGGTAATCCGCTGGGTGCGACGTCTTATTTTAACTCTATCTAATGAAGCCTCTGTTGAGATACAGGCTTGTCTGCCCGGCTGCTCCGTCAGGCTTAGAACCAATGATGGTGGAATACGCCTTCTTTGTCTACACGCTTGAAGGTGTGGGCGCCGAAGTAATCACGTTGCGCTTGCAGCAGGTTCGCCGGCAAGCGGTCTGTACGGTAGCTGTCATAGTAAGCCAAAGCGCTGGAGAAGCCAGGCACCGGAATACCGTTCTCGACGGCTGCGGCAATGACTTTGCGCCAAGCCTCTTGATAACTCTCAACGATATTCTTGAAGTAAGGATCAAGCAGCAGGTTCTTAAGCGCAGCATCGCGATCATAAGCATCCTTAATATTTTGCAGGAACTGCGAACGAATGATGCAGCCGCCGCGGAAAATCATAGCGATATTGCCGTATTTCAAATCCCAGCCATACTCATCGGATGCTGCACGCATTTGCGCAAAACCTTGAGCATAGGAGACGATTTTGCTCGCAAACAGAGCTTTACGTACATTTTCAATGAATTCCTGCTTGTCGCCTTGGAATTCCTTCTGAGCCGGGCCGCTCAGAATTTTGCTTGCAGCCACGCGTTCTTCCTTCATCGCAGACAAGAAGCGGGAGAACACGGATTCAGTGATCATGGACAACGGAACTCCAAGATCGAGTGCGCTTTGGCTTGTCCATTTGCCCGTACCCTTCTGTCCGGCTGCGTCAAGAATAACGTCAACCATAGGTTTGCCGGTTTCTTCATCGTATTGCGAGAAGATATCGGCTGTAATCTCGATCAGGTAGCTGTCAAGCTCGCCTTTGTTCCACTCGCTGAAAATTTCATGCAGTTCCTTGGCATCCGTGCCGAGGACATCCTTCAGCAAATGATAAGCTTCGCCAATAAGCTGCATATCTCCGTATTCGATACCATTATGCACCATCTTCACATAATGTCCGGCACCATCCGGTCCAATATATGTACAGCAAGGATCGCCGTTCACTTTTGCAGAAATGGCCGTCAGGATAGGTTCTACCAGTTTATAGGCGCTTTCTGGTCCGCCTGGCATGATGGAAGGCCCCTTAAGCGCGCCCTCTTCCCCGCCGGATACGCCAGTACCGATGAAGCGGAATCCTTTGGCTTCGAGTTCTTTGCTGCGGCGCTGAGTATCCGGGAAGTAGGCATTGCCACCATCGATAATAATATCGCCTTGATCCAGATGAGGGAGCAGGCTCTCAATCGTAGAGTCGGTAGCTGCACCGGCTTGTACCATAATTAAAATTTTACGTGGAGTTTCCAGAGATTGAACGAACTCTTCAATGGAGAAGGTGCCGACAAGCTTTTTGCCTTTGCCTTCGTTTTCGAGCAAATCATGAGTTTTTTGCGGAGAGCGGTTAAACACCGATACGGTGAAACCTCTGCTTTCGATATTCAAGGCTAAATTCTTGCCCATAACGGCAAGGCCAATAACGCCAATTTGTTGTTTTGACATGGTCTCCATCCTTTACTCACTGTTTATTTTTTTCAATACTATCATTTTAACTCTTTTGTGAATAGAAGTGAATACCTTCATCATATCCTCATAAAATAAGCCCCAGGTAGTCAGGGGGCCTGCAATAATATTTTGCACAAATTGCAAAAATTATATTGTTCGTATTTAGTTCATTTTCAAAAGGGCGGTCAATCATCCTTGATAAGGCTATTCATTACCACTCCAGGCGAATTAATTCGAGCCGGATATTGCGAAGCTTCTCCTTGCAAGCCTCGGCACTCTCCTGATCTCCCTTTTGCAGAGCATCATACAGTTTCTCAAGTTCTGCATCAAGCTCCTTCTGAAGGCTCTCAAGCTGCTTCTCCGCGAGCTGAGCCATATATAATTCAGCCATTTTCTTCACATCAACCACAGGCCCTTTTTGGTAAATCACCTTATGTTCCACTCCGTTGATTTCTACCTGTCGAATAAGTTCTCCGAACAGAATGTTCTCGACCACGATCTGCCGATCTTTGAACCGTTTTACGACAGCATGCCCGCGTAGATCGCCGATCAATTTCTCCAGCCACTCGGCCAGCTTGGCATCCTTAATGACATAATCGCCAACCAGCTTGTATCCATTCGCTATACGCTGAAAACGCAGCTTCGTTAGCTTGCGGCCTGTGCGGACTGAGATGATGAAAGTCGTCTCATTCTCGCTCCAGTATAAAGAATACCCGTCTTGGATCAGATCACGGATCAATTGCTGAATGTGCCGACGGTCGAATCGGAGTTCCAGGTTGCAGTATTCCACCTCATAACTTTTATTCACGGCACTCCCTCCTCATCATTTGTGAGAGTGCTAAAAGCCGATGTTGTCTGCGTTTAGCTCTCACCTTCATCTCCCGATTGCGGCTTACTTTATCTTATACTTCATATTATGTAACGGAACTTGGATTATTGATTAATTTTCCCCATCTCTAAGCCCGATCTGTAACAAAAGGGCCGCAAAAGGCCCCCGCAGGAAAGTTTACGCCTATTAGTATTGTTGAATGGACAACCTAGCTATAACGATGTTTATGCTATACTAAAATATAGGTTCAAATAACGTTTTGAATTACTTCTAATACAGTTAAATTAGACATAATGTGCTTGATTAAAGCACCGGATATGGAGGTTAATCATGATGACGAATTTCAATGGTTTCACCGCGCAGGATTTCGATGCATTCACGGTACCTGGTCTGGAAGGCAGGATGGGAGCGATTATTGCCCAGGTCAGACCCAAGCTGGAGGAGCTGGGCCAGACACTATCCACCTATCTGTCCGCATTATGCGGCGAAGAGATGTACCCCCATGTTGCCAAGCATGCCCGGAGAAAGGTCAATCCGCCGATTGATACCTGGGTAGCCCTGGCAAGCGCCAAACGCGGATATAAGGCTTTGCCCCATTTCGAAGTGGGACTGTTCTCTACCCATCTGTTCATTATTTTTGCCGTGATTTATGAGAGCCCGAACAAGCTTATATTCGCCGATTTTCTGGACAAGCATGCGGCCAAGGTGAAGAAGATGGTGCCCGAACATTTCTTCTGGTCCATGGATCACTTTAATCCGGTAGGTACCCCACATGCCGAAGTTACCCCCGCTGAGCTGAAGAAGATGGCTGAGCGGCTCAAAAACGTCAAAAAGGCGGAAATGATGTGCGGCTTGCGGATCGAACGCGATGACCCCATTCTGCTCGATGGTGAGAAGCTGCTGGCTAAGATCGAAGAAACCATTGCCACCTTGCTGCCACTGTACAAAGCCTCTTTTTAAAAAGATATAAGTGTGCTGTCCTCCTTCTCCCGGATTTCCGGATCAGGCGTTATCCGTATAATCAACCTCCGTACTTATTCGGTGCGCAGACGGTAGCTAGGCCGGGAGAGGATGAGATGCACGAAGAACAGCAAACCCATCGAACAGCCACTGGCCAAAAATGGGGCGGATGGGCCCAGCCAATCCCATAATTTCCCCGAGACGATCGGGCCGATAATCATGCCGAAGCCCTGTATCGTCAAGAAAAATCCCCAGACCGTTCCCTTCTCCCTCTCCGGAATCAAATGCGACAGCATCGTATCCCAGGTTGGCAGAATGCAGGTATAGCTAAGCCCGATCAGGATAACTAGAACCCAGACGATTGGAATCGAGCGGGTAAGGGCAAATAGACAGATTGAGATAGCGGCGGAGGCAAAGCCAACGTTCAAAAACAGGCTTGTCCCGTAACGATCCACTAATTTGCCGACCGGAATCAATCCGGCGACGGCGATCCCCCCGCCAACAATTAACATAGCGCTGTAAGCTTCAGGCGACAGTCCCAGTTCCGTTCTAACATATAACGTTATGACCGGTGTCAATAATCCGATTGCAAAGGTCTGGAGGAAGAGCGCCGGGTAGAGGAACGGGCTTACCTTCAAATTATGGCGGATGTGATGCAGCGTATGACGAATATTTTGCAGCAGTGCGCGCATTTTTCCCTTCTGCCCTTCACCCCTGGTTGCGGCGTACATTTGCTTATTTCCTTTGCCAGGCAAGAATAGCGAGATGATGACCACCACGGCCATGCAGGCAAGCAGGAACCAAAATACCAGCGTGTAAGACCTGCTGACGAGGAAGTTAATAATAATCGGCCCAAGCCCTGTTCCGCCAAGACTGGAAATTTGGATAACTCCCATCGCTGTGCCAAAGTTTTTCTTCTCCTTCGTCACTGCGGAGATCCCCATCATTACACAAGGCCATAAAGGGGCCGTACCAATCCCAAGCAGTGCGCAGCCGAGCACAATAAAGCCTACCGTCTTAATGAAGCTGAGAATCAGCACCGCCCCTAGTGTGATCAATAGTCCAACCGCCATCGTCACGCGGAACCCGAGTCGTTCTACAAGCCAGCCCGCTGGGCTTCGAAACAGGTTATCCCCGATATACTGAAGCGAGAAGGAAAGTCCGATCAGGAAAGCGCTAAGCTTCAGCACATCCCCCATATAGACCGGAAGCACCGATACCAGCAAAGAACCTTTGACGAACTCGACCAGAAACATAATAATCCACAGACAAACAAAGGTCGGAGTTAACAATGATTTGTTAACCAGCTTTGATGTCAGTTTCATCTGCTCACCCCTCCCCGGGAAGTAATCTCCCTTTCTTGATTGATATCAGTTTGCCCAATTTTTTGGCTGCTTTTACCTGCTGAATCACAGAATTCCTCTTTGCGGCGGAATCTTTTCTTGCATTCCGGTCGCTTTTTGCTATACTCAAGCTTGTTAATTTTTTAAGAAAGGCGGAAGACGACGAAATGGATCATCAACGTACGCCGTTATTTACTGCACTTAAGCAGCATGCGGCCACTAACCCTGTACAATTCCATATTCCCGGACATAAGAAAGGCCAGGGTATGGATAAAGAGTTTCATGATTTTATTGGCGATAATGCTCTGTCTATTGACTTGATCAATATTGCCCCGCTTGATGATCTCCATCAGCCGTCGGGCGTAATTGAAGAAGCCCAAAACCTTGCAGCCGATGCCTTTGGGGCCGATTATACCTTTTTCTCGGTGCAAGGAACCAGTGGAGCCATCATAACTATGATTTTGTCTGTTTGCTCACCTGGGGATAAGATTATCGTACCAAGAAACATCCATAAATCGATCATGTCGGCGATTATTTTCTCCGGAGCAAAGCCTGTCTTCGTATCCCCGGCTCAGGATGCCAATCTCGGAATCGATCACGGAATTACGACTTCATCGGTACGCAGAGCGCTGCAGAGGCACCCTGACGCCAAGGCGGTATTGGTTATTAATCCGACCTACTATGGGGTCTGCGCCCATCTGAAGGAAATTGTTGACCTGGCTCACAGCTATCATGTTCCCGTTCTCGTGGATGAAGCGCATGGCGTTCATATTCATTTCCATGAGGATTTGCCGATGTCTGCCATGCAAGCTGGAGCGGATATGGCTGCAACCAGCGTTCACAAGCTGGGCGGATCTATGACCCAGAGCTCTGTGCTCAATCTGAACACGAAGAATGGCTATGTGAACCCTCAGCGTGTCCAGACGATTATGAGCATGCTGACCACTACCTCGACTTCTTATGTGTTGCTGGCTTCGCTGGACACAGCGAGAAGAACCCTGGCCCTTCATGGTCACGATTTGGCCGAAGAATCGATTCGATTAGCTGAATATGTTCGCCGCAGCGTGAACGACATTGAAGGCCTGTACAGCTTCGGTCGCGAAATTCTCGGCAGTGAAGCCACCTACGACCTCGATCCTACCAAGGTGACGATTCATGTCCGCCATTTGGGAATCACCGGCTACGAGACGGAAAACTGGCTCAGACAACATTACAAGATAGAAGTCGAGCTTAGCGATATGTACAATATTCTGTGTCTGATTACGCCTGGAGACAGTCAGGAGACGGTTGATACGTTACTGATCGCTCTGCGCGAGCTGTCCAGTTTATATTATAAAGAAGGCAACGCCAACGAATTGATCGTTAAAATACCGGAAATTCCGCAATTATCGCTTATTCCTCGCGACGCTTTCTATGCTGATACCGAGGTGGTTCCGTTTGCGGAGTCAGCTGGCCGAATTATTGCCGAATTTATATATGTCTATCCTCCTGGAATACCGATCCTCTTGCCTGGTGAGGTGATCTCCCAGGACAATATCGATTATATTCAGGATCACGTCTCGGTCGGATTGCCTGTAAAAGGGCCTGAAGACCGTTATATCAAGAACGTTAAAGTGATTGTCGAAGCTGATCCGATTTTCTAAATAAAAGCTTGGGCAGGACTTGAAGGCTGTGGAGGCAGCCTTCAGGGTCCTTTTTTTATCATTCAAAAAAAGAGCTGCCCCGGGCAAAATAAATGCCAAAGACAACTCTTATTTATCTTAAAATTATGCTTCGTCCAATTCGGATACGAGCTGATTGTAAGCTTCTTCTACTTGACTCCACTCATCTTCGTCCTCGATATTGTACAGCACCATTTCTTCATTCTCTTCTTCCATACGCAGAATGATGCCGTCGGCTCCCGGATTGTTGCGTTCAAGCAGCAGGGCATACAGCTTCTCGCCTACGTCAAATGTCTCAACGAGAACCATGTCCACGTCATTCCCATTCTCATCCGTTAGAGTCAACACGAACTCTTCATGCTCGTGGTCATGGTCATGATCATGTCCGCAACCGCATGCTTCGCCGTGCTCGTGATTATGCTCGCTCATTCAAAATACCTCGCTTTTAGTTTAAAGTTATCAACCTTGTGGTATCGTAACACTTTACAGCGGACAGGTCAATTTAGATTACCGGCAAGTCATTTGAGCACATTAACGTTCTTCTCAGAGACTAAGGTGAAGTCCCCTCCACCTGCCGATTTCATGTAAAAGCCGATTTTATATTTTCCGGCATTTTTGAAGTCATAGTTAAAATCCTCAGTTCGGAACCAGAAGTTGTCCTTATGATTAGGAATTTCACTCGTTTGAATGACAGTGGTATTGCCGTCCGGAGAAGTGATAGATACGCGAACTGCCGATATATCGGTCTTTAAATTGTCGACCTGGGTGAATACATTGAACTTCAGCTTCCCGCTCTTGTTGATATCGCCGAAGACCTTGCCATCGGACGTTTGAACCAGAGAGATATGTACATTCGGTTTATAATAATAGACCGTCTTCGCAGAGTCGTCATAATAAATCAACCCTTCTAATTCACGAAGCGGAATATAAGTCTTCCCATCAATGATATAGCTGCCATCATCAAGCTCACGTCCATTCATCAGCAAACGAACTTTCTGAGAAGCTGAATCAGCGAACAGCAGTGAACCTCCCATCAGGGAGAATATAGTAACGAGTATTGCAACTCTTCTCCATTTCATAAATGTTACCCCTCCATAAGATTCATGTTGATGTAAATTTATACTCCAAATTATGAACCAAGTTGCGCTGTTTTCATGAAAGGTTTTTATTTTTTTGAAATTAATTTCGAGCAGGCATTAGAAAATGATATATTAGTACATAGCGCAGCATCAAAATAAAGAGGTGAATAAATATGTCATTAAGCTTGCAAATGCTAGGAACAGGCGGCGCCTTTGCCAAGCAATATTTCAACAATAACGCGCTTCTCAGTACCGAGGAGTTTACGCTGCTGATCGATTGCGGAATTACCGCTCCCATGTCCCTGCATCAAATAGGCAAGACACCGGATGAGATCGACGCGATTCTAATCACCCATATCCATGGAGATCATGTCGGTGGCCTGGAAGAGCTCGCTTTCCGGATGAAATTTCAATACGGGCGTAAGCCGGTCCTCTATATCAGTGAGAAGCTGGTTCAACCTCTTTGGGAAAATACACTTAAGGGCGGATTAACTCAGGAAGGCATCTCTTCGTTGGTGGATGCATTTGAGGTACATACACTAAAAGAAGGAATCCCGTATCCTTTGTCGCCAGATCTAACTGTTGAATTGATTCAGACGCCACACATTCCCGGAAAAGATAGTTATTCGCTATACATCAATCAAGAAATTTTCTATAGCGCGGATATGACGTTCCAACCAGAGTTATTAAGGAAGCTAGTTCGCGAGCGGGGCTGCCGCACCATTTTGCATGAGGTTCAGTTTATCTCGCCTGGGGCGGTGCATACGACGCTGGATGAGCTGCGCAGCCTGCCTGAGGACATTCAGCAGATGATATATCTGATGCATTATGCGGATGATATGGAGAACCACGCTGGTCATACAGGCGCAATGCAATTTCTGCGACAACATGAGATCTATTCATTATAAATATAAGCAGCCGCAGGCATATGCCTGCGGCTGTCATCGTTTCATCGTGGAATTGATTTATTCGAACCTTGGCAATGCGTCCAAATTGTTGGTCGGGTCGCCATCCGCGTCTCCGCGAATGTACATTTCTCCGTCCCTTCCTTTGAATACATTGACCCCTGCAATAGCTCCGGCTTTCACTTCCTGCAGCGCCTGCTCATAATCAAGAACCCGGCCGCTGGAGGTTTTGAAGGCGGTAAGATCACCGTCTCCATTTTTCTGAACTGCAATAAAGGTCTCGCGTGTATTCATTTCCATGGTACACTCACATCTCCTCTTCATTGTTTCCCTTCACAGGGCTCCCGTGAGAGGGATGTGTATAGTTTGTCCCAAATTGCGGAATGTATGAGAATTAGAGCTCCAACGATTTCTCCATTCTGACATGAGGTATGTTCGCATCAAGGAACGTCTCCGTAGAGGTCGTCACATAACCCAGCTTCTGATAGAAGGCTTCTGCCTGACACTGTGCATCCAGCACAGATCTCGTCAATCCCAGTTCACGGGCCAGTTCCTCCATAGCAAGCAGCAGCACCCTGCCAATTCCTTGTGAACGGAAGTCTTTACGAACTGCGATCCGCTGCATTTTTGCCGCATTATCCTTGTAATAAATGAGACGACCTGTAGCGGCATATACTCCGTCAACATCGATAAGAATGTGGTGAGCATCCGGTCCAATTACATCATATTCATCAATTTCCAGTTCCTCCGGAACCTTCTGCTCCTGCACGAATACCTCTTTTCGAATATTGCAGGCTTCTTCCAACTGTTCTTCTGTCTTTACGGGTACAATTACAGCAGCCATTCCTATCCCTCCCATATTCATAAATCTCTATTGTGCGTAATTAAAATAAAAACTTGCATCATTATACAAAAATTTTATTTTAATGTATAGTTGGGGTAATACTTGGAGAGAAGGAGCTGTTAAATCAGTGTACGGACTAACGATTGGGGCGGCAATTCTCATTTCTGTTCTTCTGATTGTCCCGATGTTCTATGTTACCAAGAAGGGGTATTCGCGCAGATGGGAAGATGAGTAAGCAGGTCCAAGTCAGGGTTCCGTGGAGTATACCTCTTTCTGAACAGCTGGAGCGTAGACACCGTCAGATATAGAAGAGCTGGACCACCATGGAGCCTTGGCTTGCCTATCCATCGTCTTCTGGCTGGCTGACAGGCCACAGCCCGTTAGGGTCAAAGGGATTGCCGTCAATAAAACCATCCTAAGCAGTTTGCTCCAGTGAAACTTAAGCCACGATTGATTGCATTTCATTTGTACACTACCCCCGTTCGGATTATAGTCATATCTATATAATCTCCAATAAATGGAGATTATATAATGATTAAACCTCTGAAATGACTATTCCAAGCTGCAAGGAGTTTTGATGCAACAAAAAAACCGGCGCTAATGCACCGGATGAGCTTATTTGATTCGTTTCAGTTCAGCTTCCTGCTGGATTGAGCGTGCAGAGAGCAGTTCGATGATATTATGCTGATTCTCCAGGACAGTTTCCATTTTCATAACGCGTTCATTGGTGTCCAGCACCGCGCGTTTAATTAATTGCTGATCCTCTTTGATTTCTTTAACATCCTGTTTGATGCCAATTATGTCTTGCTTGATTCCGGTTATGTCTTGCTTCATGAGCGCTTGATCTTCTTTGATGCCCTGTATATCTTGCTTCATGAGGCTTTGATCGTCCTTGATGCTTTGTATATCTTGCTTCATGAAGCTTTGTTCGTCCTTGATGCCTCGAATATCTTGCTTCATGAGGCTTTGTTCATCTTTGATACCTCGTATGTCTTGCTTCATGAGGCTTTGTTCATCTTTGATACCTCGTATGTCTTGCTTCATGAGCGCTTGGTCTTCTTCAATCCCTGACAGGCGTTGATGAATACCAACAAGGGTTTGATCGACAGAATCAAATCGCTTCCCAAACTGATTCATAAGAACTTCCAGCATTTCCTTCATATCTTTATCCAAACCCTCGTCCCCCTCACGCCATGCTAGCACATATTTTATCAAAAAATAGCAGCTTATTCTAGTTGGGAATTGTAGAACTTTGCTTCATTATTCATACAAAAATAGTTTGACATCATTGGCCCTTCCTGATAAGATAAATTTTGTCTTCACTTATAATATGATCTGTTAGCTCAGCTGGGAGAGCACTATCTTGACAGGGTAGGGGTCAGTGGTTCGAGCCCACTACAGATCATCACTGAGAGTCCTTGCGCAGCAAGGGCTCTTCTGTTTTTCTAACATAACTACGAAAGCCTCATTGGGGGACACTTGGGGGAGACACTACTTGATTTTTCGATTCCCCCATCATATACTTACAATAATTGTGTTTTTGAAAGGAGGTGGGGAGAGTGGATCGCAAATTTGCGTGGAATCAATTGAGCCTGCTGCCAATGGCAGTTTTTGGCATTACTCATGAGTCATTTCGCAACGGGATACGTCTGTCCATTTTTAGAAACTCGATATCCATTACAAATTGCGAAATGCCGCTCCTCCCTTAACCTCACGGACTTGTAATACGTGTGTGTTTCTAAGAAGGCTGCAGGTTTTTCCTGCAGCCTTCTTTTTTACTTCGGCAGGCAGCAGCGGCATAGGTCGAAGGAGAACTTAATCATGATGATTCAAAGTCAACATATTCAAAAATATTACGGTGCCGAACTGGTGCTTATCGATGTATCCTTTGAGATCAAAGAAGGCGAGAAAGTAGGCTTGATTGGCCGTAACGGAAGCGGCAAGACAACGCTGATGAAGCTGATCTCCGGAAGTGATGCGCCGGATCAAGGCACCCTGTCGATTCGTAGAAATGCCCGAATCGGCGCCTTGGCGCAAATCCCGGATTACGGGAATGGCGAGACGGTCTATCATATACTTCAGTCAGCTTTTCATAGCTTGTTGGAGATAAAGGATGAAATGCAGCGGCTGGAAGCCGAGATGTCCGCCTCAGACGCAGTCAGGCAGCCCTCCAGACTTGAGGCCCTGCTAGAGCAATATGGGCAAAAGCAGGATGAGTTCGAACGTGGCCGCGGTTACGAAATAGAAGCTTCAATCGATCGGGTCACCGCTGGCCTGGGTATCCCGGTGGAGCAATATCACCGTCCCTTCTCTACCTTATCCGGCGGCGAGAAGACAAAGATTGGCCTGGCCGTAATCTTGCTGCAGAATCCGGATATTCTGCTGCTCGATGAACCCACCAACCATCTGGATATGGCGGCTATTGAATGGTTGGAATCATTCCTTGTCACTTATAACGGTACAGCCATCATCACTTCGCACGACCGTTATTTTCTCGATGCGGTTGCCGCCAAGATCATTGAGATTGAAGATGGCGAAGCTATCACTTATCATTGCAATTATAGCAAGTATAAGGAAGAGAAAGAAGCAAGACTGCTGCTGCAATTTGCAGAATACCAGGAGCAACAGAAGAAAATCCAAAAAATGAAGGAAACGATCAAGCAGTTAATTGAATGGGGCAACCGCTCCAATCCGCCAAACCCCGGCTTCCATCGCCGGGCCGCCTCGATGCAAAAGGCGTTGGACCGGATGATCAAGCTGAAAAGACCTATTCTGGAACGTAAACGCATTGATCTGCAGTTGCAGCAATCCGACCGTTCCGGCAAGGATGCACTCGTATTAACCGGGGTTGGCAAATCCATCGAAGATCGGCAATTGTACAGCGAAATAACGCATACGCTTCGCTATGGAGAGACAGCAGCGCTTATCGGCAGCAATGGTTCAGGTAAAAGTACTTTGCTTAAATCTATTCTCGGTATGACTGAGTCTGATACAGGCGAGATACGCCTCGGCTCAAGAACTGAGACAGGTTATTTAGCTCAGGAGTCCGCTCCATCCGATCTGAAGCTGACCGTGCTGGATTACTTCCGCTCCGAGATTGGAATGGAAACAGGGGAAGCCAGAAACCAGCTATCCCGCTTCCTCTTCTACGGGGCCGATGTATTCAAGCAAGTTTGTAATCTATCCGGCGGAGAGTGGACGCGGCTACGACTAGCTATTTTAATGTATCGCAAGCCTAATCTGCTGCTGCTTGATGAACCGACGAACCATCTTGATATCGACTCGCGAGAAGCGTTGGAGGATGCTCTGGAAGAATTCCCTGGCACTGTGCTGGCCGTATCCCATGACCGCTATTTCATTAACAAAATCGCAAGGCAGGTTTGGGCTCTTGATAACGGACGAATGACCGTGACGCTTGGGAACTTTGAGGACTACAAAAGTGAACTGGAAAGAAAAAAATCTTTGACCCTCAACTATGCTTCAACAACTGAACCTGCTGAAACGAAAGCCGCAAGCCCAATCCCGAATTCGACAGCAAAGCTACAGCAATCGAAGCTGCCAGCCAAAGCGATGGAAACTTCGTCAAGACCTAATCCGTCCACGATTCAAAAGATGGAGCGTGATATCGCCGAACTGGAACAGACACTGCAGTTCATCCATGCAGCAATGCTGGAACCGGAAACGGCTTGCGATGCCGATCAACTATCCGACCTTCAGACTCGGCAAAATGAGATTCAGCAGATTTTGGATGGGTTAATCGAAAATTATATTGCCATGTTTGAAAACGGTGAATAAATCGGATCAAATTGAGAGGTTGTTATACAAATGAGTTCAATCGCATTCCACTTACATGCCGATGACCCGCGGGTCCAATCGCTATCAAAGGCGGATTCCCGTATGGGTGCTTTAATTACTTTGATTGGCGAGGTAAAGACGAACACCCAGGAGCCGCATTTTGCCTCGATAGCTCGATCGATCATCAGTCAGCAAATTTCTGTCAAAGCAGCTGCAACGATCCGCAGCCGGGTGATCGAGCTGGCCGGGGAATTGTCCCCGGCCGCCCTCTCAGCTCCAAGCGATAAGGAACTTCGTGCCGCTGGACTCTCTACCGCCAAAGTCGCGTATATCCGCGATCTATGCGATAAGGTATTAACCGGAGAGGTCGACCTGGAACGGCTTCAGGATCTCAGTGATGAAGAAGCTACAGCTAAGCTCGTCTCGATCAAAGGGATCGGCAAATGGACGGCGGAAATGTTCCTGATCTTCGGACTTGGGCGTGAGAATATTGTCTCTATTGGCGATGCCGGGCTGCAACGTGCCGCCAGATGGCTGCATAATCTGGAAGAACGGTCAGACCGCAAGTACCTGCAACAGGTTGCGCATATTTGGGAGCCTTACGGCTCCATTGCTTCGATCTATCTGTGGGAAGCGATTAATACAGGGCATGTGGATTCGGGCCAGATGCTGGAAGAACGAATCAGCCATGCCCGCCTCTAATGGGTATATTCTCTACGTTTGCTTCACGTCACACCGTGTCATCACAGGATTTTTGATACGGTGTGTTTTTAATTCGCATTATCCTTAAGTACTTACCCTCCCTACCGCCTGTTCCACTTCCATTACGGCTTCATCCAGGCTGCATACATATACGCCGATATTCCTCATCTCCTTTATTCCCTGCTCATAGACCTGGGACATCGCATCAGCTACCATAACGACGCGAAAATCCCGTTCGCTAGCTTCATACATCGAAGTTCTCGGACAATTGGGGAAATTGCAGCCTGTAAAAAGAATCGTGTCGATCCCCCGCTCCCTGAGAAATTGCTCAAGGGAAGTGTTATAAAAGGCGCCCCAACGCGGCTTGTACATGATCCATTCCCGCTCATCTATCACTTGAAATTCCCCTTGAAGCAGTCGTTCGGAATCCAGTCCGCAATAATCAGGCGAGCGAATTGAACTGGCCAGCTCCGCTCCCTCTGTATCCGGGACAACGACTCGCAGGCCTTGCTCAACAGCCTGTCTCCGGCATAGGTCCACATTGGATCCATCCGCTTGATACAGTCGGACGACATGAAGAATCGGCAGGTTCAGCGCCCGGTAAACGGCAAGTATTTGCTCCATTTTTGGCAATACTGCAAAGGTTCCAGGAACCTCTGCCACCGCTTCTGGCAGTGTAAAATCATTTTGCGTATCGATCGTTAACAACACAGACCGGCTCCAATGCGGAGAGGTATAACTCATCTCAAAAATCCTCCTTTTAGCGGGCCTCGCTCAGATAAGGGATATTTTTTCAAGAAATCAACCACAATAATTGAATGCCACACCTGGCCTGTATGATAAGATCCTGTGAAAAAATGTAGAGGGAGGAACTTTACGAACATGCTTAAACCCAAACTGCTCTTGCTGCTCATCTTATCCGCGGCATTAGTTCATCTTCCCGGTTCAGCGGAAGCCCGCTCTGTCCCCAAAGACAGAGCTTACTATGAGTCGCGAGGTGACATCGTATGGGAGGTCCCTACCCAAGACAAGTTTATCGCTCTGACTTTCGATGATGGCCCCGATGCAAAACTGACACCGAAAATTCTCGAGCTGCTGGAACAATATGATGCGAAGGCAACCTTCTTCGTCGTTGGCGAACGCGTCAAGCGTTATCCTGAACTGGTTAAGAAAGAGCTGGCCGCCGGTCATGAAATCGGCAATCACTCGTTCCGCCACCCCGCCTTCGAAACCTTGTCATATAATACCATTAAAAGCGAATTGGACCAGACCCAGCAAGTTATTTATCAGACGACCGGCCATAAAGCCGTGTTATTCCGCCCGCCTGGGGGTGTCTACAATGAGAACATCATTCAATTGACCAAGCAGAATCATATGCAGTTAATTTTATGGTCCTGGCATCAGGATACGAAAGATTGGGCCTCTCCCGGTGTGAACAAAATTGTGCGCAAGGTGCTGAATAATGCCCGCAATGGGGATATTGTGCTTATGCATGACTTTGTCTACCACGGTTCTCAGACCCCTGAAGCGTTAAAGGTAATTTTACCTGAGTTGAAAAAAAGGGGATTCTCCTTCGTGACCGTCTCTGAACTGCTTACCCATAAAGCTTCACCTAAACAGCATATCGAAGTAAACCATTAGACCAGCCGCTAGGATCGGGACAAATCTTCCCGGTGATTCGCCGCCACGGCTCCTTTCCCCATGGCATAAATATAGATCAGTTCAGCCACGAGAAAGGAGTCTGGCAAAATGGTTCATTCCAGCATCAAATCTTATAAATACAAAATCGGCAAAAATCAATACCTTGTCATTAAAATAACTCAATCCGCACACGCAGAGACCCATTTGGGAAATGCTCTGGCTAGCAATGCCGTAAACGTCAAAATCGACAAAACTCGCAAGAAGAGGTCCTCTCGCAAATCATGATGGCCGCAGTCCCTCCTAACTTCATTAAAGGAGGTGAGTTAAAATGCGCGCCAAGACAAAGAGAAATCGCCATCATAGCAAGGATGGAAAAAATGTCGTTAAAGTAAATCAATCTTCCCGCGCCAGAACGGGGCAAGGAGGCAATGCCTTCGCGATTAATGCTTCCGATGTCGGCGTCGTCCGTACGGATGTAGCTGCCAGATAGTCCGCTTATTCGAGATCTAAGCAAGCCCGATGATCATTCCAAACATCGGGCTATTTTAATGCCTAAAATAACACTTCAAAATTTATTTATTCAAATTTTATTAATTGTGATTTAAATCACATGTATTGTGAAAAATATCACTTATAATAAAGTCATCAAAGATGATCATCCAAACAATGACAAAGACAAATAAGGAGTGGTTCTTATGTTTAACAATTTCTTGAGAACAAACAAAGTGGCAATGTGGTTATTAACCGTAATCCGTATTTATCTCGGCTACCAATGGATTACAGCCGGGTGGCATAAACTTACAGGCGGCTTCGATGCAGCCGGCTTCCTGAATGGGGCGATCGCAAACAGCGTAGGTGACCACCCCACCGTTCAAGCTTGGTGGGCAACCTTCCTGCAGCATATAGCTCTTCCAGGAGTTAACGCCTTTAACATCGTCATTCCTTTAGGCGAATTCCTAGTGGGTCTCGGACTTATTCTCGGTACATTCACAACCTTCGCAGCCCTGATGGGACTCGTCATGAACGCAGCCTTCCTCTTCTCGGGAACCGTAAGCACCAACGCACAGATGCTCCTGCTTGAAGTACTGGTTGTCGTAGCTGCCGCTAATGCAGGCAAAATCGGACTCGACTACTACCTTATGCCTTACTTGCGCGGTTTGTTCCACAAGAAAGGGCAGGACAAGACAATCAATGAGGCTCCAAACAACAAGATGAAAGTAAAACATTTGGCCCATTAATCGCTCCTCTCGTATGAAGCATAAACAAAGGCCGGCCTCCTGATCGGGAGGCCGGCCTTTAAGTTATGTCAATTTTATGCCAGATCATCAAAGATCGATTGTTCTTGCTTTTGCGGATGATGTACTCCCCGTTCCCAGACGAGCTGGAAGTATTCCGGACCAAAGGATTCTGGCTTCACCTGTTGCAAATCCCCAAATACTCTTTCAATCGACCAGATTTGCGATTCATGTGCCGCCAGCGCATCGCGCTTCATTTGCCAGTTCCCATTCGCACCTACACTCAGCACACTCGCTGTACCATCTTCATTATGCTTCGAGGGCAAACAGTTATAATACAACTTCTGTACAGAAGGAACTTGCCCGGCAAACACCACTTTATTTACAGCGTGATGTATCGCGATATGGTCAGCATGTCCGGACATTCCATCCTCAGGGAAAGTGATGACCACCTCGATTTGATGCTCACGCAGGAAATTCGCCACATGGGCAGCTAGAACATCCTGATCTATTTCCTTCAATTTACCGTCCCCCAAGTCCAGATGAACGACCTCGGAAATACCGATAATATCTGCGGCTTGCTGCAGCTCGATTCTACGCTTCGCCGCCAGCTCCTCCTGCGTCATCGGCCCAAGACGCCCTGTCTTGCCCGCATTACCGGGTGTAGCCGTGAGCAGCACGGGATTCCCCCCTTCATCTGCAATTTGCCGGATCAGAAAGGAGCAGCCAAAAGTCTCATCATCCGGATGTGCATATACGAAGCCAACGTTTTTATTCATCCCAGTTCCTCCTCCATATCAAAAACCTCTTAACATACTTACTATACTTTAATATTGACTAAGTCGGCAAAATTCTCTACAATGCAGTAGAATCTTAATTATAATCTAAAATCTTAAATAGGTGATGAAATATATGAGTTCAACGACAAACTACCGCATCTTACTATACTATAAATTCACACCGATTGATTCGCCTGAAATTTTTACGGCAGAGCATCTGCAATACTGCAAAGAGCTTGGGCTGAAGGGGCGTATTCTGATCGCGAGCGAAGGGATTAACGGGACTGTATCCGGCACCGTGGAGCAGACAGAGAAATATATGAATGATCTCCGTGCCATCGCTGGATTTGAAGACATATACTTCAAGATCGATGAAACCGACCAGCATGCTTTCAAGAAGATGTTCGTCCGGCACAAAAAGGAACTGGTCACTTTCCGTTATGAGCATGAGCTTGATCCTAATAAGCTGAGCGGCAAGCGCCTGTCCCCTGCCGAGTTCTACGAGAAGCTGCAGAGCGAGGATGTCCTCGTCATTGACGGTCGCAACGATTACGAATATGACATCGGACACTTCCGCGGCGCGATTCGCCCCGAGGTCGGTTCCTTCCGCGAATTCCCCGAATGGATTCGCGACAATCTGAGCGATTATAAGGACAAAACCATTCTTACCTATTGTACTGGTGGAATACGCTGCGAGAAGCTGACTGGCTTCCTGCTGAACGAAGGCTTCAAGGATGTCTCCCAACTGGAAGGCGGCATCGTCACCTATGGCAAGGACCCCGAGGTTCAGGGCCGGTTATGGGATGGCAAATGCTATGTATTTGACGAACGGATCTCCGTTCCAATCAACCGGACAGATGAGGACATTGTCATCGGCAAATGCTATCACTGCGGAACCACTCACGATCGTTATATTAATTGTCCGGTATGTAATTTACAACATATTTGCTGTGAGGATTGTGAAGAGGTGCATCACGGTTTCTGTTCAGATGCCTGCAAGGACGCCGTGGAGGTTCTATAACAAGGCGACTATTCACCCAAGGGAGGGTCTGTTATGAGTCAGGAACAACATTTATCCACCCGAGAGCGGATTCTGCATATGATGAAAACAGCCGGTCCCCTTAGCGCCAAAGAAATTACCAACGAGCTGCAAATTACGGAAATGGCGGTTCGCCGACATCTTAGCTCTATGGAACGCGACGGGTTAATTGAATCGAAGATGATCCGTCAGACGATGGGCCGCCCAACCGCGGTTTACGGTCTGACAGATACAGCGGAAGGCATGTTCCCCAAGAGCTATCATACCTTGACGCTCGATCTACTCAATGCCCTGGCAGAAGAGACTGGCGAGGACCTGGTTAACCAGCTATTTGAGCGACGTAAGGAGAAGCTGACCAGTAGATATGAATCCGAGATGCAAGGCAAGGATTTCAACGAGAAGGTCCGCCGCTTGGCCGAAATTCAGAACGAGAACGGATATATGACGGAATGCACGGCCCGAGAGGACGGCAGCTTCGTCTTGAAGGAGCATAATTGCCCGATCTCAAAAATCGCTGATCAGTACAATCATGCCTGCGACTGTGAGTTGAAGCTGTTCGAGACCTTGCTGGATACGAAGGTCGAAAGAACGGAATGTCTGGTGCAGCAGGGCAAACGCTGCGTCTATGTTATTCATAAACAATAATATCGGTCTTGGTTATACCTAAAAGCCTTCGAAAGCAAATGCTTTCGAAGGCTTATTTATCTACGCTATGCAGCTGTTTGTCCTTGTTAACCCACAAGTTTATATTTCATAGAATGTTTTAAGCTCGGCCTCTATCGCTTGTTTGATCAGCAGGAGGCATTCCTCCGATGTCCTGGCAAACACCTTGCTCCCATTTACCATCGCATAAGGTCTTGCTCGGCACATTCCGCAGAAATTGAGGCAATCCGTTCGCATAACGGCGATCTCCGGATACTCTTCCTCCAACTGCTCCAAATCCAGCATACTGAGCAGATTATTGCTGCATACCTCTACGACAACGATGCCCATTCCCACTTTTTTTCACCCCTGCTTATAAGATTACCTTGAACGAGCATAATACATAGATGAATGACGATGATGAAAATGCCTGTTCGACCAATCATTATGAGGAACGAATCCCTCTTTGTCAATGGAAGGCGATGAATTAATATACTTACCATACATATATGTTGACTAAGTATCTAAGTAGCTATATAATAAGAACTGTCGGAAATGACAATGACGCTACATATTAACTAGAGAGGATGATTTACCCATGGCACATCAATTACCTGCACTTCCTTATGCAAACAATGCACTCGAGCCTCATATCGATGAACAGACTATGATGATTCACCATGATCGTCACCATAATACGTATGTAACTAACCTGAACGCTGCTCTGGAATCTGCTCCTGAGCTTCAATCCAAATCCGTTGAAGAATTGATCGCGGATCTGGATAGCGTACCTGAGAGCATACGTACTGCAGTTCGTAACAACGGCGGCGGCCATGCTAACCACTCCCTATTCTGGGAAGTCATCGGCCCTAACGGCGGCGGCCAGCCTTCCGGCAAGCTCGCTGACGCAATCAACAACGAATTGGGCGGCTTTGACAAATTCAAGGAAGACTTCTCCAAAGCGGCCACAACTCGTTTTGGCAGTGGCTGGGCTTTCCTTGCTGTAGATAACGGCAAATTGTCCGTGTACAGCCTGCCTAACCAAGACTCCCCAATCATGGAAGGCAAGACTCCGATTCTTGGCCTTGATGTATGGGAGCATGCTTACTATTTGAAATATCAGAACAAACGTCCTGATTACATCTCTGCTTTCTTCAACGTCATCAACTGGGCAGAAGTTGAAAAACGTTACGAAGCTGCTTTGAACAAATAATAACTTTTCAGCGTAAAATAGCTTTAATCATAGGGTGTCCTTAAGTCATAAAATTGACTAAGGGCACCCTTTTCGTATCCCCCATTTCATAAAAAAAAGAGATTGGCCTCATTCGATCACAAGGCTCCCTTGAATTCACAGCGGGCACCAAATTTACAATCTTCCTATTTTCGTCAATTGAAGTCCATTCTGGTTAAAGTTTATAATAAACATTACGACTTCATTTTTATCCGCTTTACAAACATCATAGAGGAGAGTTGTTATGTCGAACATGGATAAAGAGAAGGTAGTGCAGAGTGTCCCTCAAACAGGATTTTTCGGACATCCTAAAGGCCTCTTCACCCTTTTCTTCACCGAATTTTGGGAGCGTTTCTCGTATTATGGGATGAGAGCAATCCTGGTGTATTTTATGTACTATGAAGTTACTGCAGGTGGATTAGGGCTTCCACAAGATATTGCCCTGGCGATTATGTCCATCTACGGATCGCTTGTTTACATGTCCGGAATTATCGGAGGCTGGCTCGCCGACCAGGTGATCGGTACCTCCAAGGCCGTGTTCTATGGCGGAGTATTCATCATGATGGGCCATATCCTGCTGGCTATACCGGGAAATATAGCACTGTTCTTTATTGCCATGGTTCTGATCGTATTAGGTACAGGTATGTTAAAACCTAACGTATCCAGTCAGGTCGGAGAAATTTATAGTGAGCAGGATAACCGTCGTGATGCAGGTTTTAGTATTTTCTATATGGGAATTAATCTGGGAAGCTTCTTGTCCCCGCTCATTATAGGTACCGTTGGAATGAAGAACTTCCATCTTGGCTTCGGCCTTGCAGGGGTAGGGATGTTCATCGGTCTGATCCTGTATGTGACAACTCGCAAGAAAAACCTGGGGCTGGCTGGTACAAGCGTTGTTAACCCCTTATCCTCCAAAGGAAGAAAGAAAGTGTTCACCAGGAGCGGCATTGGCATCGTCGTTGTTGGCATCTTGATTGCTGTTACAATCCCGCTAGGCATTCTCACATTTGCTACGTTTATCAAACTGGTTGGTATCTTGGGTATCCTTATACCTACCCTTTACTTTGTATTTATGTATCGTAGTCCGAAGACAACAAATGTGGAGCGTTTGCGGCTCATCGCTTATATTCCGTTGTTTATTGCATCGATTATGTTCTGGGCAATTCAAGAGCAAGGGGCAACCATCCTGGCAAATTATGCGGACAAGCGTACACAGCTGGATTTTGCAGGCATCCATATCTCACCTGCTTGGTTCCAATCACTGAATCCACTTTTTATTATTACGTTAGCCCCGGTATTTGCATGGATCTGGATGAAGCTTGGTCAACGTCAACCCACGATTCCGCAAAAATTTTCTCTGGGATTGCTATTTGCTGGTTTATCGTTCTTAATCATCTTACTGCCAGCTTACTTCGGCGGAGCCAATTCCTTGGTAAACCCGCTGTGGCTAGTACTTAGCTACTTCGTCGTCGTTATCGGCGAATTATGCTTGTCACCGGTTGGCCTGTCCGCAACTACAAAGCTGGCACCTGCTGCGTTCTCAGCGCAAACGATGAGCTTATGGTTCCTGTCAAATGCAGCTGCGCAAGCGATCAACGCTCAGATCGTCAAATTCTATACACCCGAGACTGAAATGATGTACTTTGGTGTCATTGGTGGAGCTGCGTTAGTATTAAGCCTCTTATTGTTCATGCTGACTCCCAAGATTCAAAGCTATATGAAAGGGATAAAATAGCGAACCCATCTCTATATTTGTGAAAAATTTTACATTCTTAATTTCTGATTAGAATAAAAAATAACCGTCAGATGGATTTTCCCTGAACGGTTATTTTTTATTCAATTCAGTTCTCTGACAGATTTACGAATTACAAGGGTAGACGGGACGAAGACTCGCATCATCTCCCGATTTCGTCCAGAAACAGATAACAGAAGTTCAGCAGCTGCTTGGCACATCTTCTCCTTCTCCACATGCACGGTTGTCACCTGCAGCTCCGGCATCGCCGGGTATTGCAGGTCGTCGTATCCGACAATGGAGATCTGCTCAGGGACAGAGATTCCACGCTCCTGTAGAAGTCCCGCCAATATATAAGCGATCCGATCATTGCCGCAGAAGAATCCACTGGGCACCCGGTCCAGCCCATCCAGCCAATCCGCGATTTCGCGCCTTGTCTCGTCATATCCTTGAGACTCTGTCAGACAATATTCGCTACTCACAGATAGCCTGTGATCTCGCATCGCCTTCCAATAACCAAACCAGCGTTCTTCGTGACTCGTCGTCAGATTAGTCGGACCGATGAAGCCAATCTCGCGATGCCCGGCGGCAATCAATACGGAGGTCGCTTCGTAGGCCCCCTCGATATTAGCCGATGTGACTGTTGGGCAGGGCAGATCCCGGTAATAGGAGTCCAGCATCACTAATGGGACCTCCATATCCCATACGAGACGTGCATAGTTCTTCTCCACGATTCCGAACAAAATAATGCCGCGATAAGAAATTTCCGATACCAGCCTCGGCAACTTCAGACCGGCCTCCATCTCTTCATCGATCGGAGCTACGATCGCATTATATCCCCTGCTGCGGATGCTCTTCTCCAGGCCCCAGATCATATCGTGAAAAAATTGAAAATGATCGTTGTCCTGATAGCTCATAATCCGTTCGGGAACAAGCACTATTATATTATTGCCCGCCTCTTCGGCGGCAAATTGACCGTAGCCAAGCTCCTTTGCGGCCTGCAGCACTTTATAACGCGTCGCATCGCTTATTCCCTTCTTATTCATCAAGGCCAGAGATACTGCATTTTTGGATATATTAAGCTTATCCGCAATATCCTGCATCGATATTTTCTTTTTTCTGGCCAATTGTTTTCATTCCTTTCGAAACATGCTAAACTAAACCTAAATATACTTTACAAAATTACAGTTTGTCAAGTTTGTCAAGTTATCATTTCATCTAATGGAGGAATAGCTTTGGATTACGCAATTGGTATCGACATTGGTGGAACCAAGACCGCTCTCGGAATTATCGATCCGTCAGGCCAGGTTCTTGCAAAGACTTCCCTTCCTACCGATCACTCGGTAACGCCTCATGTCATGGTGGACAGAATGGCGGCAGCCATCAAGCAGCTGCTGATGGAGCATCAAGTGGAAGAGTCGAATATTCTTGGAATTGGCATAGGCGCCCCAGGCCCTTTGAATACGCAAAAAGGTGAAATTACCGCTCCGCCTAATCTGAAGGGCTGGTGGGACTTCCCGATCGTAGCATCGTTACAGCGCCATTTTAGCTGCAAGATGGCCTTTGAGAATGATGCGACTGCAGCAGCTCTAGCGGAGAAATGGCTCGGTGCTGCTAAGGATGCTGAGCATTTCGTATTTATCACGATTAGCACAGGCATCGGCGCGGGTATCTTTAGCCATGGCAGACTGATTACCGGAGCTACCGGGAATGCCGGTGATGTTGGTCACTTTGTCATTGACCCTTCGGCAGGAACATGTGTATGCGGCCAGCAAGGCTGCTGGGAATATGTAGCCTCCGGCACGGCCATTGCCAGACAGGCTTCAGCGTTGCTGGGACGCGAGATCACTTCCAAAGAAGTGTTTGCGCTCGCCGCAGAGGGACATCCAGAGATGAAGGCGCTAGTCAATCGAGTATTCCGTTATATCGGAATTGGCTGTGTCACCCTGATCAACACGCTCGATCCGGAGAAGCTGGTCATCGGCGGAGGGGTCTCGCAAATCGGCGAGCCGCTCTTTAACGCCGTCAGAGATTATGTGTCCAAATATGCGCTGAACCCATCAGGACGCAGTACTCCGATTGTCCCTGCCGCTTTGCTGCAGGATGCCGGATTGATCGGAGCCGCAGCCCTGATCCATGTTGATTACAAATAAATATCATTGCTTCACCATTTCAATCATAGCTAAAAAGGAGAGCATAACACGATGAATGAACCTATTTTTCTTCAACCGGTATTTCAAGAACGGATTTGGGGAGGCCAGAAGCTGAAGCAATTGTTCGGCTATGACATCCCTTATGAACGCACTGGTGAATGCTGGGCAGTCTCCGCTCATCCCAATGGCCAGAGTATCGTAAACAGCGGCCCTTACCAAGGGATGACACTTGGTGAGTTGTGGACCTCCCATCCGGAGCTGTTCAATTCCTCTTCCACCGTCTTCCCGCTGCTCACAAAGCTGTTGGACGCTTCTGACGATCTTTCTGTTCAGGTTCACCCTAACGATGCCTATGCAGGCGTTCATGAAAATGGAGAACTTGGCAAGACAGAATGCTGGTATATTGTCGCTGCTGAGCCGGGCGCATGCATCATTTACGGTCATGAAGCGAAGACGAAGCAGGAGCTGGAGTCGATGATCACAGCAGGGAATTGGGATGCTCTCTTGACTAAGGTCCCTGTAAAAGCCGGCGACTTCTTCTATGTACCTAGCGGTACAATCCATGCATTAGGCAAAGGCATTGTCGTGCTGGAGACACAGCAAAGCTCGGATACAACCTATCGCGTCTATGACTATGACCGTAAAGATAAGGATGGCAACACCCGTGAGCTTCATCTGGAGAAGGCTATCGACGTAACTACTGTCCCACAAGCCTACCAAGCCGTATCCTATGACACGAAGGAAATCGAAAATGGCGTCATTACAACCTTTGTTTCCAACTCCTTCTTCACCGTAGAGAAATGGAATGTTGACGGCAAAGCCAGCTTCCCGGAAGCCAAGCAATATACGATCTGCAGTGTAATTGATGGTCATGGCGAGTTGTCCATCAACGGACAAAGTTATCCTTTGGCCAAGGGAGATCATTTCATTCTTCCTATCTCTTCAGGTGACTTTCAATTGAATGGCAAGCTTGAGCTGATTATCTCTCACGAGTAATTGGGGCACGCAGTTCTAAAAACAGCACAAACGGCCAAGCCTTCCGTCCCCGGATTAGCTTGGCCGTTCTTCTTTTTGCAAGTGGGAATAAATGAAGCTCTAAGCAAGATATCGTTCGTTAATGATATTCAGATGATGGATCGCATGGCCGGCAATAATATAGCCTAGCGAACGTGCCGAGCCTTCTCCTCCGCCATAATGACCCATACGCTGCCAGGCTGTCTCATCCAGCCCGCGTATCAGCGACAAGGTAGCCTTTCTGACGTTCTGAAAGTCCTCTAGCAGTTCCCCCAGCGTGAATCGATCGAAGCCAGCATTACTTACAAATAGCTGCTCCTCAAAGCCCGGCAGCGGCGTTGTGTCGCCTCTGGCGATCCGAAGCAGCCGGTAGCTCATAATGCGTTCGGTATCGGCCATATGCCCGATCACTTCCTTAAGACTCCATTTGCCTTCAGCATAGCGATATGCTCCCTGCTCCTCAGTAACGGAAGCAAGCTGATCGACGATTTGCGAGCTCTGTTCCTTTAATAATTCCAATAGATTACCTTCCGGTACCAGATTCACATACACCTGAAAATGGGGTAAAAATTCCTCAGATTTGGGTCTCGACAACATACGGTAATCCTCCCTTTAATTCATTCTTTAATCTTCCCAGACATCATCCATTAATCTCTGGATCTCCTTGCTTCTTGCCTCGGTCTTCTGCCTATTCGTCAGCCATAAGCCATCCTTCCATTCTACAACGTCTCCCGGCTTCACTTCCTTGCCGACCTGGCTGCACGGAACATTCCTCATTTGCCCCTCTACTTCAATCCGGCATACGTCTTCCTCAAAGCCTTCAACGATCCCAATCATGACCGTGTCACCTTTCCGTCGTAATATAATACTTCATTCCATCGGAGGCTATCTCGATATTCCCTTGTAAATCGTTGCGATATACGTCTACCTTCTGCTTTGCCAGACGGTCCAGTATCGCTTGCTTCGGATGACCATAGCTGTTGTCTGCTCCTACCTGGATTACGGCATACTTCGGCTTGACCCGCTTCAAGAAGGCCAGCGTCGTCGAGGACTTGGAACCATGATGACCGACCAGCATGACATCTGCCTGCAGTTCTCTTCCGGATGACAGCATAGCCTGCTCACTCTCCCGCTCGGCATCGCCGGTAAGCAGGTAGGAGCTATTGCCGTATGTAATGCGAACTACTGCACTCATGTTGTTCGTATCATCACTGATTGTTACGGGTGCCACCATCTCGCTGCTTACTTCTTCGTCCCAGTCGAGGTTCACGCCAGCCTTGGCCGTCTTCACCTTCAGCCCCTTATTTTTGATTGATCTAAGAAGCGATTCATAGGTTTTTGTATTGGACTGAATCTTTGGCATATAGACGGCGCCAACTTCGAAATTGTCAATCACTCGATCAAGGCCGCCAATGTGGTCCGCATCCGGGTGCGTTCCGATCACGATATCCAGATGATCAATCCCATAGGTGTGCAGGCTATCAACCATTTGCTGTTCACGGTCATTATTCCCCGCATCAATCAGCATCGTCTTGCCGCTTGGACTAATCAGGAGCTGCGAAGCTCCCTGCCCTACATCTAGGAATATGACCCGCAGGCGCCCTTCATTCTCCCCCGCCTGCGTCGATACGGAAGATGAGTCCGTCGGACCAAGCCAATCCTGCCAGCCGCCCTCCAGCAAATAAAACCCGATAAAGACAGCCAGCAGAACCACGATGACGCTATTTCTTGGTGTGCTGCTTTTTGACTTGCTTCTGGACTTGCCTTTTGTAGTGCGTTTTGCCATTGTTGTACAATTCCTTTGCTTTACATAGTTCGTTATTGTGTTCATGTTATGAAATAGAACATTTGTTCCTTAATTATATGCCAAGGTCAAACCTGAATCAACCAGGAATGTAAAAGAACCGCCCTGGAATTTTCCAAGGCGGCTCTGTAAATAAATTAATTACTTTACTGTGACGCGAACGGACACTGTCTTATCACCGTACTTCGCTTTGATTGTAGCTGAACCTTTACCGACCGCTTCAATCTTCCCGTTTGTTACTTTCGCTACGGACGCTTTGGAAGTCGTCCATACTGCGTTATCATTCACAGATACCGATGCACCTGTATCATATTCTGCAGTAAGCTTCACGGTCTTTACATAACCCGGTGCGAGCTTCAGGCTCTTCTCGTCCACCGTAAGCTTGGTCAGCTTCGGAACTACGCTCACCTTCACACTAATGGCTTGTCCTTGATAGGAGCCTGTCAAAGTGGCTGTTCCTTCTGCAATAGCCTTCACCGAGGTAGAGGAGATCGTTGCCACCTGGTCGTTGGAAGATTGCCAGCCTACCTTGCTGGACAGAGTTACTTTCTTGCCATCCGCATAGTAACCTGTAACTTTAATCGATTTGCTCTTTTTCACATTCAATTCGATGCTCGTAGGCTCAACGACGATCTTCGTGATTTTAGGTTCAATCGTCATTGGAACGCTGATCATTTTATTAGAATAAGTTCCCTTTAAAGTAGCTGAGCCTTTATTCAGACCTTTTACAACTTTACCAGCAGATGTCGTCTTCACCACTGCATTTGCACCGGTAACTGTCCATTCAATATCCTCGGATACGTCACCTTCTCCGCCATCTTCATATACAGCCGTAACCTTAGGAAGCAATATCTCTTCACCGATTACAAGACTCATTTTTTCATCCGGCATGATGAAAGTGAGTACTTTTTCTTTTACGGTAAGCTCAATGCTTACGCTCTTCCCGCGAATGCTAAGCGGAGAACTAACTTCTGAATCAGGCAGCTTCGCCGTAAGCGTTACTTTACCTGAATCCTTGGCAATAATTTTATCGTCTTCAATCTTGGCGATATCTTCATTATCCGAAGTCCATTTCACATTGCTGCTGAAATCCATCTTATCATCGTCCAGCTTTGTAGCCGTAACTTTAGGAAGACTCAGCTTATCGTTCTTATACATTTCCAGCTCTGTCTTCTCTACAGTTAGATCCGTAATTGTCGGAGCAACGGTTATTTTAATGCTCTTGCTAACTCCAAGATGACTAACCTTAATCGTCGAAGAGCCTGCGGTCATGCCTGTAACTAACCCTTGAGATATGGTAGCCGACAACGGGCTCGATGAATTCCACTCAGCAGCTCCTGTTACGGAATCTGTTGAGTTTGCGCGACTTCTCATCTCTGCTTCAAGCTGCAGCCTTTCACCGATAAATATCAACTGATCCTCTGCAGGCTTAAGCAAAATCACTTCATATGGAGCACGCACATATACATCGATCTTGGCTTTAACGCCGAGATATTCAGCCGTAATCGTCGTTTTACCAGCAGCCTTAGCCTTCAGTTTACCTTCTTCAATCGTTGCTATATTACTATCCGAAGAAGTCCATTTCGCCTTCGCAGTGACATCCAAGGTGGATTTATCACTGGTCAATGTCGATTGAGCTGTTAGTGCTACTTCGTCGTCACCGATCAAGAGCTCTACATCTTCATCCGTTACGCTTGTTCCTGCACGAAGAATATTTAGTTCAGAATACGGCGAGCTTACCGTCGCTTTAAAAGAAGCCGTCAGTCCTTTATATTTGGCTGTAATCGTAGCTTCCCCTTCTCCGACCAGGGTGATTTTCCCCTTCTCAATCGTAAGCACCATGGAGTTCGAGGTAGACCAATCGGTATCAGCCGTAACATCCTTGGTATCCCCTTGACTTCCTTCGACAGCCGCTAAAGCAGTAACCGTCAAGTTCTTCTCATTGGTTCCCAGCTTGTACTTCCCTTTCGCTGAATATTCCAGCGTCAGATCTTTGTACGTGTCTACTGCCTTGATTTCTATCGTGGACACAGCAGAGTTGTTATAAACAGCTGTAATTATTGCACTGCCGCTCTTCAGCGGAGTTACAAATCCGTTGTTCACACTAATGATCTCCGGGTGGTCGGAGGACCAATCCACTGCTCGGGTCAAGTCGCGTTTGACTGACGAGCCTTCTACAGTTCCCCACACCTTCAATTGCTTGGTAGACTTTCCTACCGTCAGCTCAATCGGTGATCCGGAACCTTCAATATCAATCGAGACTACATCTCCTGTGGCGGCAAAGGCGCCAGTAGGAAATACGACAGCCAGGAGCAGCGCCACTGTAAGGAGCCATCCTGTCAGTTTCCTGTTTCCAGTCATTCATTTCTCTCCTTTGGTTGTCATGTCTGCCGGAATCCATATTCAGGCCTATAGGTAATATATCGACAAGCAGGAATAATTTCGTTACCCTAGACCAGAAAATAATACCTTTGTCCTATAAACAAAAAGAGATGTGCGATAATTGATCCCGATTACCGCGCATCTCCCCAAACAACAAAGAAACGGCATCTCTGCCGTTTCTAAAGGATGGATCGTCAGGGGCTCGAACCCTGGACCACATGATTAAGAGTCACGTGCTCTACCAACTGAGCTAACGATCCAAATTATGAATGTCACTATCAACTCTTATATAATAACATAGTGACTTGAGTGTTGCAATACTTATTTGCTGCCTGACAGCAACCACTGATGTCTTTCAGTGTCTTATAAGGAGTAAAGAAACGGGAGCTCTGCCCGTTTCTAAAGAATGGATCGTCAGGGACTCGAACCCTGGACCACATGATTAAGAGTCACGTGCTCTACCAACTGAGCTAACGATCCAAATTGTTAATGTCATTAATCAACTTTTACATAATAACATAGCCACTCAGGTTTTGCAACATCTTTTTGAAGCTTCATCTGCTCAGCAAGGATTAGAAAGGATCGCAAGTCCCTTCATCAAAATGAGGGGCATGCGATCCTTCACGGACCTTGTAAGCACAAATGCCGAGAGCGGGACTTGAACCCGCACGGTGGTCACCCACCCCAGGATTTTAAGTCCTGTGCGTCTGCCGATTCCGCCATCCCGGCTAACTGTCGACGCAAATACGATGCGTCTTATCGGGCAGCTTTTCTATGTACAAGAAAAATCCTGCGTTTGTTATTATAGCATGTAACTTCTGAGATAATCAAGTTTTTCTCATAAGCTGCTTTTGTCATGGGCAAACTTAGAACTGCTTAAGCTTGAAATTCTATACATTACACATTGGAGGGTCCCAAGTTGAAAAATTCAGACGATCATTACAAAATAGCCTCTCTGAACGATACAGCTCATGCAGTCACCATTATTAAAGAGGCCGAAAATCAGTTAACCCAAATCGCCGGGCATGAAGTCACCCTGATTGCCTACGAGAAGAACAAAGAGGAATAAATAGCTGCTGGAGCATTACCTGGTTGAATAATTATTTCGACCAGGTATGCTGCACTTCATCCATTTTCAATAGCTGATTATCCGGAAGGTTCCAGAGCCCAAGTCTCCCTGTTGCAGACAGCGGTCTCTCTAACAATCTCATACCGCCTATTTTCCAGGCAAATCTCCCTTCAGTGTAGTCCCCGAAGGCATATTCCGTTCCCTCCACGATATAGCTGTCATCTCCCAGGATTGCCGCAGTTCCCAGATCCGTTCCAACATAATGGCATTGTTCCAGTCTTCCCACCGCAATCACCGCTCCAAGCGGCAATTGTTCCGTGCTATACCCATGCCTTTGAAGAACAGAACGATAAGGCTCCAGTTGACAGATTGTCTTATCTATCGCTTTTCCTGCGTGAATGGCCAGTTCCCCCCTGTATTCCGTCTTCCAGCTGCGGGTCTCAAACTGCTTCTCCCCCAGAGCCACCAGGGTCGCCCATGGCTGCCTGATCGTGATTACCTTCATAAAGAACCCCCTGTTATTTGCTGATATTATGGACTCATTGATGTAGATATAGATAGACAAACATACAGTCATTCAGTAGTTACACGCGTATAATGATGTGAACCTAAAACAAAGGAGCTGAAGAAAAATGTCAGAATGCCATAACAAATGTCCAGAACAAACCGTATTTGACCCGCCAGCTGCAGTGTATCAAGATTACTTCCATCCACAAGTGGTAAACGTAGTGCATCCCGTTGAAATCATCAGACGACATCATTGTGTACCCGTGCCAAACCATCAATTCTGCTATTCTGTAAAAGACGTGTTTTGCGGCGGACCTGAAGTGAGAGGCAAAAAGCGCGGCCGTTAATCACACCTTCATACAGCAACATCTACAATAATAGCTATACCAAATACGAATTCCCTTTGTTCCATCAAATAATGCCTTGTATTCCATGATGTAAGTAAGCCAGGTCTCTCTGCTCGGAGGCCTGGCTTTGTTCGCCTATTAATATACCACAACAACCTATTGGCTGAAATAAATAAAGCCCTCAGTTCATTTCGTTGAACTGAGGGAGTTGAATCTTATACATTAGTCCTTAAAGCATTCCATTAATAAATGAATGCTCTGGAAATAATAACAAGCAAAATGAAGAGAACCAAAATAGCCCCCGTTGAACCCCATAATCCGCCGCCAACCACTTCACTCATGTGTGATTCCTCCTTTTATATAGAGTACACACTATCCTATTCTATTTTATCGAAAAAGATTGGACACCTTTCCCTCATTAATAGTCTATTTTAGGTGATGCTTGTACTGCAAGATATTCATCCACTGCGCCAAGCACTATCGCCGCTAGCACAGGCGTTAGCAACAAGCTATCAAATCCTAAAATCTAGGATTCTATCTCCTATAAACAGCAAAAAACCCTTGCATAGCAAGGGTTCTCGCATAAATGGGCCCTGAGGGACTCGAACCCCCGACCAATCGGTTATGAGCCGACCGCTCTAACCAACTGAGCTAAGGCAAACGTTTGTATGTGTTATTGTCCGTTTAAAGAATCCATTATCAATGGCTTTTATGAACGATTTGTTTTTATCAGTTATTATCAGTTGGTTAGCAAATATGTTAGCAAATATTATGGTAAGAGATCCTACAAACCAGTATCAAAACATTACATTTCCTATAAGCATAATCAATAAATTTTCTATTTTCAATCCTTAATATACGTTCAAAATATCTCCAATCCGGATCCATTGCCATTCATCCCGACTTATAGCCAACTTTATCTCTCTACGATAAGTATGAATAGCTGTTACTATGCCTTCGAATTCAACATCGTCAAATTCACCAAATAAGCGAAGTGTAATTCGTTTGTGCTGATGAAAAGATTCTGACAGCATCAGCTGAATTTGCTCCAGCTCCTGAGCATCCAGGATCGGCCTTGTCTTCTTTGTTGCCTCCCGGCCTTGGCGCGCCATCGCTTCCTTGTGTTCAGGCAGTATAAAACTTCGCTCCCATACCCCACCGTCATCAAGTAACCCTGCCATACACACCGCCCCCTTAATACTTAGTCCAATAGTCAATGTTGCTTGATATCGTCGGCTTTGGTGTAGGCAATGATGTATCCCGCTCCCACCCCTCCAGAATCACAATGGTATCAAGTCGTGGGTTATCCGGCCAGAAAATATAATGTTGCTGCACCAACACATCCAGAGCGGATTTAATATCCTCGTATCGTCGGCCTGTCGTGCACTCTAATTCAGGCTTTGTCGGCATACGGTGCCTCTGTGATGAGAAGTTGAGTAGAATACGAAGCACTTTTCGTTCGAGATCACTTAACATGACATCATCTCCAATAAGAACATATGTTTGTATTATATGCTTGGCATGTGATTTTTATCAACAAGAAAAAAAGACCACTCTTACTGAGTGAATCTTTACAAATATATGTCTTGCAACATTTAATCACATATATAGACATTATTGTTTAGACAACCCATGTATTTATCTGTAACCTTAGTTTTGCAAACAAAACTTAAGGAGATGGCAACTTGAAAAGAAAATTCTTAATTACAATCGCTTTATTAATGGTTGTTTTATCATCAACACTTTATTGTCTCCCTGCTTCAGCGGCTAGCACTGAGGAATGGACACCTAGAGCAGACTTACCTGAACCACGTATGGGAGCTGCAGCAGTTACAGTCAATGGAAAAATTTATGTTTTTGGCGGAGCCTCAGACTCAAATCAAGCTTTTAAAGGAAAAAAACAAAAAAATACATATGAATATGACCCTTCAACCAATATATGGGTAAAAAAAACTGATATGCCAACAGCTAGGGCTGGACTATCAGCAGTAGTTTATAACAATAAAGTATATGTCATTGGTGGATATTTAGATGTAGGAACGACTTTGCAAAGAACAAATAAAGTCGAAGTCTATGATCCATCTACTGATACATGGACAGAAGTCGCCAATATGCCAACAGCTAGGTCATGGGCAAGCGCTGTAACATTCAATGATAAAATTTATGTATTCGGTGGCGGAAAAAACGCAAATTCAAATGGAACTCAAAATACAGCCCTTGCCACAGTAGAATGTTATGATCCAAACACTAATGAATGGACGACAAAAAAAGATATGCCTTTTACTGGTAATGGAGCTGTAGCCGCTGTGGTACAGAATAAAGTGTATATCTTTGGGGGTTCGGATTATTCTACAGGATACGGATCGATCTATGAGTATAATCCAGAACAGGACAAATGGTCTTTTAAAATGAATAGTACTGTTAGAAATGGTAATGGTATAGCAGTAATAAATGATAAGGTATATTTGCTTGGAGGAGCCAATAACGGTTTAGTTGATATCTTTGATACTGTAGAGATCTATGATCCATTAACTAATACAGTAAGTAGCATGTTAAGTTTAACTTTCTCAAGAACTCAAAATGTTTCCGTATCAATAGGAAATGACTTGTATGTTATTGGTGGAACTAATGATACTAATAATCAGGCTTTAAAAACTGTGGAAATGTACACAATCAAAAGCCCTGAACCAGAACCAAAACCTGAGCCAGAACCATCAGGTAATCGTGCAATTCTTACAATCACAATGACAACAGGTTTAGACAAGGAATTTGATCTATCTATTGAGGAAGTAAACGCCTTTATAAACTGGTACGATGCCAAAGAAAATGACGTAGGACCTGCAAGATACGGTTTAGACAAGCATAATAACAATAAAGGACCATTTAGCAAAAGAATTGACTATGTAATATTCAAGAACATTCTTTCATTTGAAGTAAATGAGTATAGTACAGCTATCTCAGCTAGTTACCTGCAATAAAAATAAAGGAGCCTACTAACCTTAATTGGTTGGTAGGCTCCTTTACGCAGCGGCGCGTCCGCATACGCAATTAAAGTATACTATGGTTCCAAAATATTACAAGTTGTATCCCTGGCCGTTGGGCTTAGTTGGATTACTGATAATCCCGAGGGTTGCGAGCAATCCAAGCAGCACATCCGTTACAGCCAAGATATCATTCTTCATTACTTCGGTTAAGTCAAACAATCCCGTTAAATGCCCAAGAAGCTGAAGCAAGAGCAGCACCTGGGATACGATACTGACCCATAAAGCATAGTTACGCCATCTTTTCTTATTAATCATTGTAGATCCCCTCCGGCTTCGATTTTTTGTAACTGTCTTTCCAACTCTGTGATCCTGGTCGTATTGCCAGCAATAAGCTTCAGAAAGTTATTCCGCAGCCGGTTAATGACGATAGACGTTTCTTCCCTTGTTATCACGGCCCCTGGTCGCTTTCCATCAAAGTAACCGTTCGCCTTGGCTTCTGCCCAGTCATCAGCGGCCCAAGGGCTTACTTGATTAACATCACGTTCGCTCACCTTTGGTTCCTCCTTTTTAGGTCCGTATTTAATCCTTAATTCAGCCGTGGTGCCCTCGAATTCATTCAGATCCACTTTCCCATTAATCCCGTTTACCTTACGTGATCCGCTCGGCAGGTATCCTCCGGCTTGTCCGTCACTGTACTGCCAGAACTCCCAGCGCTTCCATCCTGATGCATCAGCTGGCGTCTGAGTGCTATACCGTGCAATCCAGAGTGGGTACTGGCTCAATCCGCTGAAGTTACTAATGAATGCTGGATAGGTATAAAGGATCGGAGTAAAGCCAGTTAACCGTTCGATTTCACTTAGGAATGCTTTCGCTACTGCAGTAGCTCCCGACGTGCTTAAACTGCCTAATTTCGATTCGTAATCCAGCACAGGCGGAAGGTCAAACTTCACTCCTGCTGACTGGATCGCATTATAAAACGCCTTGGCTGCTGCCTTAGCAGCCTCTGCCGTGGTAACCTTTTCGTCTAGATAATGATAAGCTCCGATCAAAAGACCGGCTGCTTTAGCTCCTTTGACGTTATCGATGAATCGCTTGTCCACACTATTCTGTGTCGCCTTAATAAAAGCAAATGATATGCCGCTCGCCGCTACCTTAGGCCAGTCTATAACTCCATTCCAGTGTGATACGTCTATCCCCTGTGCGTTGCCTACCTTACGCGTTTGCATATTAAACTCCTCCTTCTATTTAAGTCCGCCAGCAATGATAAAAGCGGCAATTGCCAAAATAAAAGCTCCGGCGAATGTACGCCAGAGCCAAGTTAGGCTATTTTCAATTTTGTCGATACGATAGTGTGCTGACTTCGCTGATGCTTGAGCTGCTACCGCCGTTTCATTGGCCGCGATCGCTCTATCCAGCTTTTCATTCATGCCATCGACCTTTTCCTCAACTCTCGTAACTCGCTCCAGCATCTTTGCCTGTAAATCATCCATACGCCACCCACCTCTCAATATAAATAGCCCCCTGATTGGCTCAGAGGGCATAAGAAAAAGCACCCAAATGGGTGCTTATACTTAATTTAATTAAACGTCATGTAAATACCAAACTAATGTATACTGCGCTCTAACATATTTGCCTGGTGCATGGTCAACAACTGCGTATACTGTAGCGCCAGGAGGCAAATAAAGATTAGATAAAGGCATCCAATTTCCTGACGTTTCGGAATCAGTATAAACAATATCAGTTTTTCTACCATTACCATAGTCTATAATGAAACCTAGTCTGAAATCACGCCTGCTGCCATCAAGAATAACGTCAATAGAAACAAACTTATTTTCTCCTGTATCATTTGTCCACTTAAACCAATCTTTATCGTCTTTATTTTCATCAAGGAATAACGTGTAATTCTGATTAGGTATAAGAGTAAGAGCCTTATCCTGTGTATCCCCTATACCTATAATATACGGTGTAACTTCTGTTAAATCAGCAGTTTTTGTTTCCGAAGCAAAGGCAGATGGCGACATCGTAAGTATCATCACACAAGTAAATAAAACCGCTAAAACCTTTTTGAGTTTCAATATTCTTCCACCCTTCAAGATTTTTAGAATCGGCCGATTCGACTCTATTATACAACTACCTCCTAAATGTTGTAAATTAATTACTCTATTTAGTTGATTTTTTGACATAAAAACAGCACGCTCCATGTGGGCGTGCTTTAAGCTGATGTTCCGTTAACGACTTCCGCTACTACTGTCTTAAGATTATATAGTGCTGGCACTTGTTCAATCTTATATGTTCCTACCATGACCAGGCTGACCCAAACCTTAACCAGTCCGCTGTTCTTATCAAACGTCATCGTCCATCACCTCCCACCGGGGCTGCGATCATCATTGTGAGTTCTGCGATTGCTTGCTTGTTCTCGATGTCTGATTGCTCAAGTTCAGCTATTTTTAAGGCCAGTGCATTCTCTGGTAATGTGATATCTGGTATAACTTCGTAATCATAGTAAAGTTCACTTGTCTCAATGTTTACCATCGGTACAGGGCGCATACCATCTGGAGCATTTGCCCGTGGTATGTCATCGACAAAAAATCCATTCTCGACCATCTGCTCTGATGATGGGTTAGAGATTATTGTTGTAACTACAAGCTTATTGTTGTAAATGATATACATAACTATACCTCCTAAAAGTATGATACGGTTCCTTTTAATAATAGTGTTCCATTCACGCCAGAACCTGTCGTAACACGGAAACCAATTTTTATAGGGCCTGAGTTATCAAACGTAGAAGCATCGTAAGCCATATATGGATTAGTTCCGCTAGGACGTGAAACTGCAAAGTAATATTTATTAGCGCTCTTATCATAAGCAAAGAAATATATCGCTAGACTTTTCATACCGCCTTGACTTCCATCAATACTTCCATCAATAGTAGGCAATACAAATTGTTTTCCTGCCGCGTCCCTGATCTCAAGGTTTATCTTCACCGCACCGTAATTTGTACTATAACCAGAATATATATTTGTACTCGAACCATCACTATAAAATGCAAATTTAGTCGTTCCAGTTGGTAAAGTAAATACATCATAGAGTGTAGTTGTATTAAGAGGAGGTTTATCTATAAGCAAGTTAACTTCATAGTTTATAGCCGCGTAACTCCCTGTAACAATCTGTCCGATTTTTGAAGATAATTGCGAAAATGTATCGCTGCCTGATGCTGGTACCCCTTTGCCAGTAATAGCGGCAGCGACCGCATTTTTTCCATCACTGACATTTGTAAAAAGCTCATTGATAGCCTTTACTACGTTGCTCTTATCGGTTGTTTGCAAGGTCGAGAGATTACCTACAGCATTATCAACTGTTCTTTTGAGCGCGATGTCGTCCGCTGCTGAAGGGTCGGAAACCTTAGCTCGTCCGGCACTGTCCTTGATAACAAGGCGGTCGGTAGCCGTTGAATCTAGCTCTTGCAAGGTGATTCCCTTTGCCATATGTGTTCAACTCCTTTCTACGACGAAGCGAGCATCATGGTAAGCTCTGCGACGGCTTGTTTAAGATTGGTGTTCTCAGCTTCCATGTTAGTAAGCTTATCTAACAAAAGCTTTTCACCATTAGTCAAAGGAACGTCGTAATACGAATAGTACAACTCTCCATCTTTTATACATAGCTCGGCTACTTTTCCGGGTAACTCTTCTGCTTTAGGAATCTCCGCCACGTTAACTTCGCTGATATCTGCCGTTCCTTCTGCATGTGTACTCAGCACACGGCCGTTTTTGTCGCTAACTATAATCATTCCAACCAACCCTTTCTACCACATAATAACTACCCTTCCAGACGTCCCGCGACTACCATTTGCAGTTGACGTTGTTGTGGCTTCTCCACCGCGTCCGCCTGCTCCATATCCTCCAAAACCTGCTGCACCTCCTCCACCATTATAGGTGTCTCCGTTGCCTCCGTAACCGCCGTACTGACCAAAACCGCCACCACTGCCTGGATTACCTCCTATACCATTACCTTGCGATGAAAGACCGGCTCGCCCACCTGTACCACCTTCAGCTTTAACATTGATAACGGATGAACTCCCGCCCGCTGATCCGTCCTCATAATAACCTCCTCCAGCACCGCCAGAACCAATGGTTACACTGATCGACTGTCCTGGTTGAACATCTATAACATTTATTGCGGTTCCACCACTGCCACCACCACCGCCGCCACGCGTAGAATGTCCGCCACCGCCACCGCCTCCTGCACCGGTTGCAAGAACAGATATAGAATATACTCCTGCGGGAACGATAAACGTATTCGTTCCGGGAGAGGTATATTCTTTCGAACCGCTGATATAGTCAGTTACTCCGGCAAGCGAATAGTTCCCAAGCTTATAAGCATCCAATAGAGGCATTATATATCTACCTCTCTGCCGGAAATGTAATAGTTAATAGCACTAGCAGCGGATGCCAGGCCTGCCACGGCTTCACCCGATTCAATAATTTGATCTAAAAACGGGATAGTTAATGTGTCCTTGGCCTTTAGTGTGTGCTGATAAATTATCTCAGTACCAGCAAGCAAAATCGTAAATGTAGCATCCGCAGTGGTTTTATTACAAACAGTTAGAGCCTTTAAAAAGGCCGTTTTTCCTTCAGGAACCGTGTAAATAGTAGTGCTGGCTGTACCAAATGTACCCTTACCAAACCTCTTACTTACGTCTTCCATCTATAACGCCCCCCATCTTCTAATAGTGTCTAATTCATCTTGCAATCCGCTGATCCGGTTTACAGGTACGGAGTCCACGGCCAACACTGCGCCATTGATCGCGCCATCCGGGCCGATCGGTACGTTTTTAAGGACGACCATGGTCACCTCAGACGTAGCGGCCACACCGGACAGAAGATTAATCTTTGCCCGCTGCGTAACTTGTCCAGCTCCATCTCGAATGGTATTGGTCACGGTGTACTGAGTAGCGTCCAAGACCGCCCGGTTAATCGCTACAAGCAAAGTGTCAGTGTTGGCGTCGAACAGATCGAGTGGAATCTCAAACACCTTCTGATTATCCGCTGTGGCCGTCACCAGCAGCGGGTAGCTGACCAGCTTCGGGATGCCTGTCTCCGTGACCAGGCTAATCTGTTGATCGGTGTAGGACTTCGCCTGTAGGGCAGCATCTTTGACCGCCTTCGGGGTCGCCGCCCGATCCTCAGCAGCGCTGTCCGTTTCGCTGGAGAGTTGCACCTTTCCTTTGATGGTCAGTGAAGCGTCAGGAATATCAACTTGGCCCATGGCGGCATCAATCTTATCCCAGTTGTCATTAAGCATGGTCTTTATATTAAATGTGTCGTTTCCGTCTACATTTGGGTCTTTTTTTAGCAACCCAAGGTTAGGAGTTTCACTTGCCAATTGGACCACCTCCTGCAAATTTACTCAATGGTATCTCTTCAATCTGGCTGATGGTCATTACACCATGAATGTCTCGAATGAGAAGATAACTGAATTCATATTCAACCTTCAAATGCGCCGGCTTAATTTCCTCGATCACCGTTTTCAGATCATCAAGATTCGGTGGAATACCGATTGTATCAATAAACTTCACCGTGAAGCTCCACTCTGCAGGTTGAAATGTAACATCAACAGTTCCGCCATCATATGCCTCGGCCACGTTCTTTACTAGCCGGCCAGAAAACTTCCCAGCGCCACGAAGCTTTGATTCAACAACTGCACGGCGCTGCTCTATGGGTTTACTCTTCTCAGTAGCGATGCCGAGTTCCATTTCCCATCTGTCCAATCCCCAAGTCGCTGTTCGGATGAAGAATTGATCTAGTGTTTCATTAAGCGCTTTGTATAGTCCGTCTAGCTCCGCGCCCTTAGCATTTAGATCTGCACGAATAACCCGTGAGTTCTCGTAATAAGCGGGCATATAAGAGAACATTTCTTTGCCCATAGGGCTGGTAATTTGAAAATCATTCATGTACTTTCACCGCCCCAAGAACAGCGACCTTTCCGGCAACGATCTGAATGTTAGTATCAACCGCCCCGTTAACCTTTAAGTCGGTATAGTCAATGATTGGTGGGATATCTAGCAGTACAGCAGCTATCCGAGTATATCGAACAAGCGGATCCGCAAAAGCAAGTTGTTTCAAATAGGCAGTGATTCCGCTCTCGATCTGCGCTTTCACATCGTTGAGTGTTGCTCCAGCTGCAAGCGTGAGCTGCACAGCTATATTAATAGGCACTTCTTCTGCAGCCATGATCGTCACGACCGGGCCGGCAGGAGCTTGCCCTTCCCCTTGGCCATCCATCGTAGGATCAATGTATTCTTGTGCATTCTGGACGATTTCAGGACTTGCAGCACGCTTATCCATGTCTAACAAGTAAATGCCAACAGTGCCGGGACCTTTCCAGAGTGACGAGACTTGAACACCACCTACGCCGGGTACCTCATTTGCCCATTGGATATACTGTGCCTTATTACCGCTCGTCCCTTGATTGCGAACTCGAGAATAGAAACGCTCAAGAAGCGATTCATCTGATTCGATGTCTGCTCCTCCAGAAGTGGCTGCCGGGTTCGTCACGGCCGAAATACCACTGATAGGAGTTAACATGACATCAATCACCCCAGCAGGAACATTCCCATATTTCCCGGGGGTGGATGCCCGTATAGGTGCTGTTCCTTCCCCCTCATCATTCAAAGTAACCTCGGCAGTTGTTACATACTCTATCGACGATTCACCAGACACTTCATCTGCAGGCGTGGCCACTCCCGTTCCCGAAGGCACGATCTTACCTGGCGTCCCTATAAACTGTACAGTTCCGACAGCGGCCACGGCAGTCCGCCTAGTTAACCCATGTTCTTCTACCCGAAGATCGAGATATTCTCCAAAGGCAGTACTCGCAAACCCACGCTCTAACACCTGCTGCCCCCAAATGGCAGCCTCGGATAGGAGAAATGCAACCGGTGCCTGGGCATCCCAAATAAAAGAGCCCTCGGATTTGTCAATATCCGCGGGCACTCGATCCAGCATGCGCTGCATGATTTCATCTTCTGTCTGCTCCTGCAAAAATAGTGGAAGATCCGCCATTAGGTTTCAACCCTCCCTTCGATAGTCTCCGTCTCTTCTCGGACATTCTGTATTCGGCAACTGAAATGACAACCATCGCCAGACCAGGCAAATGCAAACCCATCTACGGTGGCCGTGCGCGGATCCACAGTTAATGTCTCGGTCACGATCCGCTGGATCTCGCTCTCAATGATAGCTCGGCTGTATCCCTTTCCAATCAGATTGTCGAATTCTTCACCGTGATTACGTGAATAGATCAAATGCCGATAACGTGGCGTCAGTATGGCCTTCTGACACCACATTACCCAAGCTGCTGTTTCATCAGCCGCGGCTACCTTGCGAGTCGGTGTCATAACAAAATCACCGGTAGTAAAATCAAAACGCCAGCTCCTTCCGAAAGGGCCTTCTTCACTCGATTCTTCTTCTGCTTGTGCCTCGGTCCAATCGCCCTCAGCATCATCTGGAAATAGATTAGCCACCACCGTTCACCACCCTACACATAACCACGAAGTCAGCACCGCCATTAGTCGGGATCACCAACACTCGTTCGCCAGGCATCAAGCCATCCGCTAGATTGACCCGAACCTCTTCAATCAAAGTAGGCTCAAAATCAAATCTGGTACGTGGCGAAGGGGTACCGACAGGCTCATCCTCCGCGTCGGGCTGGACAGTTGTCCCTATCAACCAAAATTCAGGTAAATGAAGTGTTGTGAGAAAATCAGCAACGAGATAGTCCTGGATCTCATCTTTAAAATTATCGAGTTTCAGCCCGGTCTCTGTTATTGTTCCAAGCTCTGCCGGAACACCAGAAAGGGCATCGCCAGCGCCTTTCGTTATCTGATCTCTTAGTCCTCTTGCGATTGCTTGAAACGGATCGATATCAGCCATAGTTCAGGAAATACCTCCTTCTCACGTAATCTTGTGATGCCAAATTGAGCGACATATGACCTGGTTCACCCAGGTCGTGAATAACGCTTGTTACGATCAAATTCATTTTGTTATAGATCACAGCGTCGCCGGCACGAATGATATTGAGATCAGGGCCAGAAACGGTGAATGTCTCCTGCACTCCACTTAGCATAGATTCCCCGAGCTTTTTGGCAGCTGCGGCAGTTTTAACGTCTTCATCCTGAACCATGCGCTGCAGAGTACCAAATTTATCAGTCTGGCCAGTTGTAATGGCCAGTATTTTACTTGGAAGTTCAACCTTCGAATCTGCTTTGACCTTCGGCTTCTTCCCTTTTTTCTTCGACTTCTTATCTACCTTGCCGCCATACAGCCTGCCGATCTCTTCGAGCGTCATTCCCTCAGGAATTTCAACATTACCACTGCTACCTTTCTTTTTAGATTTCTTCTTCTCTTTCCGGTCCTCTGTCCCAATCACCTTAACCTTTGTGATCGTCCCATCAAGAGTACGGCTTTGAGTAGTCTCCTCAATGGCCTCCAAGACATAAACATCCTTATTACTTCCTACCTTAAATAGCTCGAGACCTCCCGGAGTCATCCGTGGAATGTACATATCCCCTCCGGATTTAACTGTCTCCTGCAGATCGGCATTAAGCATATTGTAGATCGGGCGAGCACGGTATACGGCCTTCTTAAGCTTCGTCTTGGTATCCGGCACCGTCGAAAGCTTAATCCCCCAGTCAGAAGCATACTTCTTAAGCCGTTGGCTTGCCGTTTGCCCTGCAGGTAGTAGATACTCATCCTCAGACTTCGCTAAGTAAATGGTGCGGTCGTACACGGTCACTGTCATGTGCTTAGTCTCTCTGTTGGTACTATCACAATCCCAAACCACTCCGGGATTAAGTAGATAAACCATGCCGCTCTTACCAAACGGAATTCCACTTACGCGAATAGGTTGGCCAGGCTGAAGATCCGGAAAGTCGGATGTAACCTTTAGTCGTATGTCAGCCTGGTACGAAATTTGATCCAGGGAATCTTTCAGAGAGATGCTCTCGATCAACTCCCGTAAATAGTATTTATCCTTATAAACTACCTCGTAGCTCATGTTGGCATCACCAGCTTTTGTCCCGGCTTGATCTTGTTCGGATCCTTACCAATCGTCTTCTTATTCAAGTTATAGATCGCCTGCCACTTTGCACTGCTGCCGAGCTCCATCTTAGCGATCTTCGATAGGCTATCTCCGGATTTAACTGTGTATGTCTTAGGAGTCTTTTTGGTATCGGTGCGAGACGTCGTCGATTTCTTAGCAGCTGTTGTTTTCGATGTTGCAGCAAGCTTGGTATGCACCTTCATCTGTCGCCATGTACGTGCAGTAAAGTCAAAGTAAATATCGCCAGGCTCCCCGCCCTTATAGGTCGTATCATGTGCCGAGATAAGCACGAGTACATTAACTGGGGTATCCGTGATGATGAGCCTAACCGGTTGCTTACTGGCCGTCATCTTTGTCAGCATCTGCATTGCATCAATCGGATCAGGGATATCTGGGCTGTTGCAAAATCCCGGATCGTATTCAAGAGGAAAAAAAGAGGAAAAGGTGATTTCCTTCACCCTCTCCCCACTTGGAAAATCGAACTCACCCAAAGAGAGGATGTTGACTGTTTCGATTCCCCTACTACGAGTTATTTTTATTTCCTCTGGATTTACGGGGAACAGAAAATTGTTACCCGCCGAATCAATCAAATGGATCTCCATCAGTGGTTCGACCTCCTATTTAAGGTTAATTTCTGCATTAAACAAAGCCATTCTAACTTTATGCCCTACTTCGTTTACGACTTGTTCAACTGGTAAGACTTCTTCTTTAGTAACATTCATATTGACCAAGCCGGGCGACATAGTCACATTAACTGTAACCTGCTGCTTCAACTCACTGAGAGGATTGACGATCTGAGAGATCTGTTCCTCTGGAATTTGAATAGGCTGAGGTTCATTCGTAGCTGAAGGAAACGCCTGTAGATTAGGAAGCAAGCTCTTGTCGTATTTGGGAACAGGCTGGAATACATCTGGATACTTATTGAACTTAGAATTTGCAAAGTCACTGATAGTCGGCTGCTTCGTCAACGATTTAGGTTGCCCAAAAATATCTGTCCCCTCTACTCCGGCGATATCAGTGTTAACAACCCAGTTCCAAAACTTCTTCTTGAAGTCATACCATTTTGGTTTATCATTCTCTACCCAGGCCCAATCAGTAGTTTCCTCCGGTTTAGGAATGTTAGAAGCTATAGACTCCTTACGTTGAGTGTTCTGTTCTCGTAATTCAGCGACTTTGTCCAAACCCTGGTTCATTACCTCTCCAGCGGCGATTCCGGCCCCAGCAGATAAAAGAGCAGCACCACCGTATATGGTTAAGGCTGATAACCCAAGAGCTCCTGCAGCTGTTTCTGCCGCTGCAGTTGCGGTTGCTGTACTTGCTGCAGTGCTGGCGGCAGTTGAAGCCGCTGTTCCTGCTGCGGCAGTAGTTGCTGCAGTCGCCGCTCCGCTACCGAGTAGTGCAGATCCCCCCTTCCAAAGAAAAGACCCTCCTTTAAATAAACCTTTTACCAATGCTCCACCGCCAAGTGTCCATAAAATCCAGTCAAATATACCAGCTTTTATAATGTTACCGGCTGAAGGATCAGTAACAACATCGCTGTTCACATTCCAAGCAGTATTAATAAGTTTTTTTAATACTGCGCCGGGATCAAATGAATCGATAAACGCACTGAAGAATGCCTCACCCGCTCGCTTCCCAGCTTCAATATAAGGGTTCTCATTAACAATCTTCTCATCACTTGGCGAAAAGACCTCAAGTCCTCCCATAATCAGGCCGTGGGCTCCACCGCCTAAAATGTCGCCGATTTTCGACGCCATCTCAGTCAACTTGTTAGCACCTTCGCTAGCAAGCCATTCTCCCAATGGTTCTGTAATGATCTTATTCCAGGCGATTTTTACCTTTCCAAAAAAGTCGGCATTCTTGAAAGATGGATCATTAGCTAAATCATTCACTTTAACAATCAATTTTTCAATTCCATCAACTACATGTGTCCCGACTTTCTTACCAAAGTCTTTAACTTGGGCGGACATTTGATCTAGCAATCCAGTGTTTGCATCTCTCCATGCCTTGAATTTTTTTAGTGCAGGAGTAATTGCATCGGCAATACCATACCCCCACTGCTTAAATATCCTCTGCGTAAAGAATGTTCTCGTCCCAAGTAGAAGATTTTCCAAATTCCCAGACATCTCTTCCATCATGCCGTCAAACTTTCCGAACGCTTGAGTAACGAGCGGCCAGGTCTTGTCGATTTTTAAACCAGAATCGGCCAAGGCTTCTATGCCGGCTCTAGCATCCCCACCGATTGCCCCCATCTCCTGCAAACGTGATGTCATTTCACCCACTGGACGACCTGACTTAAGAGCGTCATAGAGTCGGCCAACCCAAAGAGCGACATCTCCGAATTCTTGCTTCGTCCCTGCAGCAATGTCACCGACCATTTTAAGGCCCTCGCCGGTAGAAAGTGCGTTACCAGTAAAAACCTGAAGCACACGGGAAGATTCATATATTTCCTCCCGTTTGTAAGGCGTTTTGCCTGCGAAGGCGGTCAATTCCTCAACACGTTTTTGTGCGGCATCTTTGCTCCCCAACATGACCTTAAATGCTGACGTAATGCTTTGCTCCTGCATAACCATGTTCAAGGCAACTGTGTTTACACCCGCGATGCCACCACCCACACCAAGCATTGCTAGCGGACTGGTCAAAGCTTTCATGGTTTTCTTAATTACTCCGGACGCCATATCCTTAGCTCTGATGACCAAGTTATATGGCTTACGCGCCAGGCTGTTTAGTGTACTAGACACCTTATTCGCAGCTCCGCTGACTTTATCGACCAGACGAGTTTCAGGTTTCGCGACTAGACGGTCAACCTTATTAATTGTCCTAGTTACTTTATCTGCAGATGAAGTAGCCCTGTCAGTCAGAGAGACGGAAGGTGTTATTTTTGTTTTCCCAAGAGCTGATGCTCGACGTTGAGTCTGCTCCAGCAGCTTGTCCATAGCTTTAACTGCCTTTTCCGTCTCTTCGACTCCATCAGTGCCGATGACAAGGTCTAGGCGATAAAACTCTTTGTTATCTGCCACGGATCACCCTTCTTCCCTTACCTTTACTGGTGCTCAGCGAGCTGGGCGTCGGTTTAGTTAAAACATCGATCTCGTGTAACGTAAAAGCAGTCAACAAGGTACGTTCACCCTTTGGTAAAGACCAAAAAGCCCCGGGACGCAAATGATGCCGTACCCAAATGTGGTACAGCATCGTCGTCGTGCCCCCGGAGCGTATTAGTTTTTTACATCTTCAATGTCAACACCAAAACCAGAGATTTCAAGAACCTTGTCGCCTACTGCATCGAGCTCACCAGCCAATAGCATGCGCCGAACAACTTCCTCACCGCCGGAAAGCTTCAGTCGACTGGTCAGGCGATCATCGCCCCAGCCGCTAAGCTTCAAGCCCTGTACTTCAAGGTTTGCAGTAGCTTCTTTTATCAAAGCAGCGTTGAACAGTTCACTATCAACCTTCTCGGTAGTTTGCCCCTTGGAACTCTTCCGGACCGTGCAGCGTTCACGGATAGCATCTACCTTACTGGAGGTTAATCCGCGCAATGTAATCCGTAATGAGAGCCGTTTAATAAAAACAGTCTCTTCCGGCAGATTCGTCGCCGTCTCGAAGAGACTGTCCAGGATTTCTTGTTCATTCAATTGTTGATTAGCCATTGTATATGTTCATCCTCTCAATAAATTAAATTTCAATTGGATCTAAGAGTTCATAGTCCTCGAAAGTAAATGCCGTTTCCTCTGTTACTTCTTCACCGGCTGTCCAGTTTGCGAGTTGCACTCTATCTGGCATGCACCGAATTAATCGAACTCGCTCAAAACCATACGCTTCGGGGTCGTCGAGCTTAGAAATAATATCAAATTTACCAAAATCACGCTGAATCATTTTCGATGATACTTTATACCCGCTGATTGTACCGGTTCCCCGTTTAGCGCCAATTTTAAACTGCACCCAGCCATGACCAACCAGGTTAAGCTCTCGCTTATCAATCTCCACATTAGCTTCCAGATGGTTGATGTTCGTTTGCCACTCACCGTCGATAAAAGCCTGGGCAAACGTACCGAGTATCGCCCTGGTAGGATCCATTCCTGTCATTTCTGCCATTATGCCTCACTCCCTTCTATTCAACGTAAAATGTCCCGAAGATTTGTTCCATTACATCGGTCAGACGAGCGTTCCAGCGTAAGAATACTTGATCTGGGTCCGGTCTTTTAGCCGGCGAAGAACCATAGTAATCCGGATCGAGAAGTACGTCATACCCCGTCCCCTCAATCACGTTGCTCTGGGCCAATGTTCGCATGTACTCCTTGCAGGCACCGATCAAAGCAAGACGTCCTTCTTCTGTGTTGTTGACTTTACCGATATAGACATCTTCTGCCGTCCGCTGCAGATCACCGTTGATAGCATCCATGACTCGAATAGTCCGAATCTTCTTCCAACTGTTATTCTGATCCACCTGCAAGGTAGTCAATGTGTTCATACCGCGGAGTACCTTAACCTTGCGGCCATCATGGATAAGTAAGAATACACCACCACGAATGGCCTTCTCTTGCTCGGAGCGTGTCCAGCGCCGGGTTACATCATCGAAAGGAGACTCAGCATATGTGGTAGATTGGCTAAGAGATTGTCCTGCGATCAATCCAGTGACCCAAGCAGCTACCTGCGATGAACTATACTCCTTATCAGCCAAGATGGCGCCGGAGCCCACATTTACGATACCTTCGTGATTACAGCCAGCACTGCGGTTCACAGCCTTGCTAACTGCATCAGTTGCCGTATCATCAGCTGCCGCGCCGCCTAATACAGCAATTATTCCCTTGCCTTCGTTTCGAACACGTTTAACCCAGGCAACAACGCTGGATCTCAATGCTGGTTCAGATACGCCGTCGAGTGTCAGAACGTGAAACTCCTGTCCTTCGAAGGCAGCAAGAGCAGCCACATAATCGGCATTGGTAATACCAGTAATTCCGCTATCTCCGCCACTGAGAGCTGTACCGGAAACGTCCGCCAACGTGCCATCAGCCAATTTGGTAGCAACGATCCATTTGTTATCGACATCTTCATTGATTGCCTGTACTGCAGCAACAATGCTGCCATCACCGATTGCAAAGGTACGAAGCAACTTCGTTCCTTCATATAGTTTCAATTCTTTGGTCCCAGCCACCGCTAAACTATCAGCGATCGTGATGTTAAAACCATTACCTCGAGCGCCAGGATACTTAGCTGTCATCTTCAATGCAGGGGCCGAATCTGTATTGTTAATCAAAACAGTCGCCACAGCTGCTGAATCCGAAGCAATCCGGTAAGCAAGCATTGCCCTTGGACCACCCAAAAGAGTAAGATACAACGTTGTAAAAGCTGTTGCCCCACCACTCTCATCCTCGGAGAATGTATCCTTAATGGCTGCTTCGTCCGAGATTTCTACAAATTGCCCTACTGGCCCCCAATGCGACTTTACTGGAACAACCACAATTCCCCTTGCACCAGGTTGGATAGCAGTTCCGGCTGCAGCTACAAAATTCATATACAAGCCGGGTAATACCGGCATATCCGTCGGACTCCAATTTCCTCCTGCCACTTAGTTCACCTTCCTTTTCAAAAACTGGTCAACAAGCCGTTTCACTTCGCCGACCGTAAATTCTGTCTCGTTATAACCATGTAAAGCCCCAACCAATACTTCCGGGCGAACAGAAAAAAGAGCCTCGGCATTTGCCAGAAGCTCTACAACGGGGTACTTCGATTCTATTTTCTTTTCAGGCTTTTCAGCCATATTCATCACCTACTTAATATTTGGTTTGTAACTCACGGACCTTATTAAAGGAACTTCTTCCTGAGGACGAGCAACCATCCGGGATAGCGTCACAGTAATCTGCCCTTCTCGAAGCGCATCGGCCCCAATGTTCGCCTTGGGATTCGTTACTGTTAGATAACGTCGATCAGCAAGATCAAACGGAATCTTAATAGCGCTGCCTAGCGCTCCAACCAAGGTAAATACAGCCGAATGTTCTGGCTGTTGATCATTACCAAGGACATGGGCAGTAAATCGCTTGGTTACACGATAAGATGAATATCCTAGCAGCTTAACGTCAATGTCGGTCACACGCCACATCACTGCGGGGCGTAGGTAGCCTAATGGCCAATAGCCGTTATAGACGGTCCAGTCGGCCCCTAAAGCTTGCTCTGTAAAATCGGCCAAAGCCGGCACCCAAGGGTCACTTGTGATCTGGCCATCGGTCCCAACCGGCTGCAAGGCCATGACAGCAAACTGCATGCCACGTGTAATCGCATCCCATTCCGCATCAACCACATCCTGGCCAGAAGATCCAAGGTAAACACAGGAGAATACTTCGCCGGTCTCTGTGGTGAGCATCTGCTTGTCTAGAGCGGTAATGATCTTCATTTCCAGTACGTCTACTCGTTCAAAGGTCGACCGTGATACATATGGCCAGATCTCTACGATCCGACGGAAGCCAACCCATGGTGACTCGTCGCTGTCCTCTCCTTGAAGAATTACAGCATACGGCTTCGGGCTTTTCTCTTCTGCAGCGTGCGGTTCGTAAATGTCCTTCATCTCAGGAATATTGGCAAGCAGCCTTTCACGTATTGCATTTCTCACATTGACCACCACTTCACAAGAGTATCGCGTACCTTGACTTTATACTTCTTTGCCGTTGGTAAAACAACTGCCCTCGGCTTCGTTCCTGGGTGCTTAACTGCCTTAACTGGATGCGCAGCTCCTTTCCAATACAGCGCCTTTTTGTTCTTGGGCCGTATGATATGTGGTTTGGAGCCCTCCTCCAGGATGCCGCCGTATCGGACACCGTGAGCAAGATACATCATTACCCTGTCATTCCCTACTTGTTCGACTCCAGAGTGTAACGATCTCCTAGCGGTTGTAGTCCTATCTTTCCACGGCGCGGCAAGCTTCATATCACCTTCGGCTTTCCGACTCAAGTTGTCCATTAAAGCATAAGTTCCCGCCTGCTTCCGCTTCATATACTCGATTGCGCCTTGACCAAAGTCGCCCATATCACTTCACCCTTTCGAGATCCGCTTGAAAACCAACAGTCACACCCTGCACAACCTGTGGTTGCACAGAAATGACTTCGAACGTCTCGCCTAAAGCTTCGAAACGATCCATTACATTGGGACCCGCTTTAATGTCGGCATGTTCGTCAGCCAGTAAGCTGTACATCTTATCCGTCTGTTTCGTGCCGGCTAAATTGGAAACGGTCTGTGGGATCTGGGAACGAGAGACAAAAATCCGGACGGTAACGGGAGGAAGATCCTTTTCGTTCTCCTCGTACCCGCCACCATTCCGGATCTTCTCCTTACGGTGGATGGTGATAGTCGTCGGGTTCTGCGAGATATTCCAGGCAATGTGCTTGCGTCGCGTAGCAGCGAAGTCCGTTATTAACATCACAACACCTCTGGAGGGCAGACGCGGATCATAAACCCTGATGCATCCTTACCAGCTGCAGCATACTCCATGTCAGCGTATTGTTTGGCCATAGCAAGTGCATGACTGAGCCGGTCTTTTAATGATGTCAGGTCGTATTTCTCCGTACCGCTGCTATAGCCCTCAATGTCGCCCTGCAGGAGCCCTGCTTTCTCCATCCAACCGACAGAAGCGGCTCCGTTTAGGCTTTCCGCTTCCGTCAGCAATAGATCGATCTCGGCGTCAAGGAAATTGGTATCTGCTTCGGTACCGCCGGCTGGGATTACTTCATTCAGAAGCTTCCTCAGCCGGGCACGAAGCGCAACACTCGGTTCCATTCAGTTCACCGCCTTAGGCCTTGCCCGGGAAAGTGATCTCCTGGACGTTTTCTTCGACAGCTGCAAAGACACCGCGCCATACGTCTCCAACGATTTGAGCTTCGACCAAACGTGTCAGGTCGCCCATGGTCGCCTGGATCTGCAGAGCCTGCTTGATGAGCTCCTTAAACCCGCGTTTCGGACGGATGAGGTAAGCCTTACCTGCAGGCACACCTTCATAGGAGTAAGACTTCTTGCTTACTTGGGTTTCCCAACCGTCGTAAAAAATAATTGTGCTGATCCCTTCAAGCGCACTGTATGGTGTCGCTTGAATCGTGAAGCTGCTTAAAGCGTCCTTAATATCCTCTTGGTTTGCAGAATTGGCCAGCAGGATATTCCCTGGTCGTTTGGCAGTCCTGGTATCCGTCAGCGCCTGACGGAGGGTTTCACGTAAACTGAGAATGTAGTGAGCTCCTGTGGAATTGGCAAGTGTCTTGCCAAGCTCGTTCAAATAGACAGGCCCTGTCTTATTCGCAGCCTTATAACCAAACTTGATGATCGGAGCCAAGTGTAGGTGGTTCAAAAGGGCGTTATGTGCTTCACCGAATGCCTTGTTCAACACTTCAAAATTAAACGTCTGGTTGAACATTTCAATCTCTTTTGTGTATTCAAAGCCAGCGGTGTAACCCTTGATTCGAGCGATAGGTCCCTGTTCAGCCAACAGGCTGCCGAACTTAACTTCTTCGCCTTCCAGGTGTTCAAGAAAAATAACAGAACCGTACTGAGCCCATTTGGCTTCGAACTCCTTCGGGAAATTAGAATCAGAAATACTGTCGTAGATCGGTCCAAAAAGCAAAGGAACCTCTTCGCGGCCAAGCTCAACATCAAGCACGACCTTCTGAAGTAGTTCCTTACGACTGTTCTCGCTCGTCAGCATTTCTCCAATTGGCTGGTCAAGCTCATAAGTCTCCATTTCACCGTTGACGATCTTCTTCGTTACTTCTTCTTGCCTACCGTTTAATAAAAAAGGAACCGTGGTTTCAACGGTCCCTTTGCGGCGTTCTGCCTTGATAGATTCAGCACTAATAAACTTTGCCATATTTTATGTTCCCTCCTTATACTTGTGGGCCAAGAATGAACCAGATTACATTGCTTGCATCCTTAGCCGCAGACACACGGCCAACAAGACGATTACCGGTATCTGTTTCTGTTAATTGAGACTTAGTGCCGTCCCAATAAACCGTAATTCCAACCTCGAATGCCTGTGTCTTATCGATCTGATCTGTTTCGTACTCCGCCTGTTCAATAGTCAGAATAAGCTCAGACGTCTCACCTGCTCCGGTGGTTACCGATTCTGTGGCGGCTCCGAAATAACCACTAAGCAAGTACAGCTTTTGTGATTCAATCTTTGTTTTCTCTGGCACTGGCACTCTAACGGATTTACCGTCAGAAACCTTTGCACGGTAAGAATGATGGACAGTTGTTGGTACTGGTTGACCTTTGTAAGGCATGTTTACCCCTCCCTTAAATTCCTGTGCGTTTTACTTTCATATTTCTTGGTGCGCTAGAAGATCCGCCGGAACCGCTTGTACCTGCTGGTCTATCCGTATGGATCGTATCAACCAAGCCTTTAACAACTGGATCAGCCAGGAATGTATCCATCTCACCAGCGATCTGCTCCTTGGTTGCATCAGCGCCGATAGCCTTAGAATGGTAAGCCCATAACTTGCCTAGAGCTGTTTCCGAGTTCTTGAGCTCCTTCCGGACAGCTTCCGATGTCACCTTATTATCCATCATCTCGCCAACAATCTTATCCCGGCCAACGTCTGCCTCTTTGTCAGCAGCATCTTTCAATGACTTAAACATGGCCTCGACATCCATTTCTCCGGTGACACCCAGGATTTTAGTAGCCTTTGTGCTGATCTCCAACGCCCGTTGAACCTCCTTGGCAAACTCCGGAGTCAACTCTGCAATTACTTGGTCATTGCTAAGGCCCATCTCCCCAGCGAGCATTCCAACTGTAATTGTCTTATTCTCATAACGTTTCTTCAATTCAGCTATTACTTGAGCCCATTCCACTTGCTCATCATCTCCTTTCATTTCTCCTTCGGGTCCTGTCCCATCTAAATCCCACATCTCGCCACTGGCTGCCACGATGCGCGTCGGCATTCCCATGCGATCAAGCGGCGTCCAGTCGATCGACAACGGATCATAACCTACGACCTGCGTCTCGCCGGAAACATTTTTCAAAGCTGGGCGGCCGTAGATGCTCACCTGTTTGATGCGTTTGCCCTTGATCCAGCGCTTCAAATCCTCTTCCTTTTTATCCACGACACCACGAAAATAAGCGGCAGTATCGGTCATCTTGGCCCCGATCCAGTGAGTCGCCGGATCAATAAACTGATTGGATACGTCCTCCGGTTTCTGGTGACCCTTAAATCCGGCAAGTGTCCGAGTGTTCACTGCATCCACAATGTCCTTCAATGCCTTATGGGTGTAGTTCCACCCACGCTTTGATTTGCCGACAGGGACCTCCACAACTACTTCAAGAGGGTCATTATCTCCCTGCTTCAACACGTTAATGTCCACACCAGGAGCAAGGGGAATGTCCTCAACACTCATTTCACCAGCGATACCAGCAAACAAGCGGAAGAGGCTATCCTTCGACTCAGCCATCTCTCCGCAAATCAGAATCTTCATTTCTCGTCTCACCCCCTCTCCGTGCTAGAGCAATTACGCCCCAACTAATAGATTCAATGGCCTGTTCCCCAGCAATACTAGCTCCTTCAGGCTCCACTGCTGCAAAGTGTAGATGGAGCAATTCGTGAACAAGCGTTAACTCCATATCATTCGGTACAATTGCATCCGGAGGATAATCGATCGGATCCAGAATGTTAATAGCCGCCATTCGCTGTGTTAGATCCCAACAACATGATCCACAAACATCAGGAATCGGCATATCCCGCCCCCGCTTAATCTTAGGTATGACAATCCAATCCTGCAGCCTGAGAATCTTCTGCCACTCTGTGCATTTTGTACGCAGCTCATCCTCGGTTAAAATAACTTCCTGCAATCACCTCACCCCTTTCAGACAAAAGAAAAGACGCCTTATTTAGGCGCCTACTCTTCCTCATTTTCTATTGATTCCTTGCCTCCGTCGATTACCTGAAGCTTTTCCCTGGTCTGCTCTTTGCGCATTTCTCGAAGTTCATCTTCTGTCGGCATTAACGGAACCTCAATTTCGATACCACCATCCATGGCTAACCCCCCCTAAATAGCAATCTACGAATCTATCATATATCACTATCATTAGGGAATCTATGCCACTTCGGAATATACGTTCGTGTACCAGTCTTCTAGATCCGCATGTGACTGCGGATCCTTGGTCCATTCGTTGAGACGTCTCATGAAGTCGTCCGTGTCCTCATGGACGGAAATGAGTACGCACAAACAGTTCGGATGTGCCGGCATAGGCGGCTCTTGACCAGGCGGCCAAACTCCCTTACCAAGTCCATGGTCAGCGTTGGCCAAGTCATCACAGATATCTGGTACCGGATGAGATCCAGATATAACCCACTTCATGCCCTTGTAACTCGGGCTGACACTGGCGGCGGCTATCGTGCCCTCTCCGAATGCCGCAGCTGTCTCCGTCCGGACGAGTCGGAGGGCTTCGTAGGAGATATCCTGCGGAATCCGGTTACCCATACGTTCCATCATCTCAGGATAATCGACAGCTAAAGTCTTCTTACCACGACGCACGTACTTTTCGAGCTGCCGAGCCGTTTCGACGGGGTCCTCTCCAGTTGCTACACCGTCCTGAATGATCTCTGTCATGGCCTTCCGATATTTTTCATCTTTATCCCATATCCGGTCAGATAAGTACAGTCCGCGCTCGGTTCGCGACCAGCAGGCTTCAACCGCCTGCTTATTAGCACGGAAGAATGCTCTTTTAACCGGCTGCTTTGCAAGTTTAGTCTTACCGATATGTGACAATGTAACTTCCATGCTGTAAGTAGATCCAGCGTCGACAGCTTTAACGATATCACCTGTTAAGAGGTCAGATAGAGCTTCACCTATGCCACTTTCTCGTAATGATTGGCTCACAGCAGTCAAGTACCTTATGTTCATCTGGCTGCCCAAACCGAGACGCTTCAGCCGTCGAATCTCCTTGGCCACCTTATCTGCAGCACGGATGTATATACTTCGTACTGCCTGATCTTGTCTCAATCGAAGATCCACATATTTTTTACGGCCGGCAAGCGCGAACTTGGCGTAAGGACCTGCGATTAACTTTAACTGCTCCAGAATCTGCTGTGCGGCAGGCAAATCAGCCATGGCTTACACCTCCAGTTCCTTCTGCTCGTCATCGAGATCCATAGCATCCTCAAGACGCGCTAAAAAGGCCGCGCTTCTGGTAATCCGCTGCTTTTCACCTTCTACGGCTTTGTCATCTGATTCATAATCTTGCATGGTGTCAATCCAAAGCTTCAGGAAATCAACAGCAGCTTCTAAGCTGATGAAGCGACCTGCGAGAGCTTTATCAAGTGCTTCGACGATCGTCTTGATCTCGGTGGCTACGTCTTTGCTATCCCGAGGATCGATCGTTTCCCAGATCAGTTCCGTCTCATACGTAGAAAATGAGATGTTCTCTGCCTGCGAAATCATGGCCAACACCATCCGACACATGAGTTGCCAACTATCTGTAAAGGCCAAGCGCTTCCGCTCGATCTTTTGAATAAAGACCGGCATTTGCTCCTGGGTAGAAGCCAGTGATGAAGGCGTATGAACGCCAAAGACAAATTCAGGCGTCTCCGAAGCGCTAATGATGCAATAGAACACGAATTCCAGCAACGCGGTAGCATCACCAGTTGCTGATTTGGCTTCGACAAATTCAGCTTCCTCATCTGCGGCCAAAAGGATTATTTCATGGCCATTGAGGTTGATTGACCCGCCCTCTCTAGCAAATTTCTCAACATCGCTAATTCCCAAATTATTACGAAGGAAAGCAGCTACATTCTTAAGCTTCAGCTTAAGCCGTGGCGTGCTGTGCATCTTAGAGCCTTGAATCGCGTGGAGAAACACGTCATGATACACCTTGAAAAACGGCTCGACGGCTTCCAATTCAGACTTGCCGAAGGCCATCGTTTCGTCTGCTTCATTTTTAAAATGAACGATTGGAATGAAGCCCCATGGATTGGGAATCTCCCCTGCTTCCAGATTCGGTGGTTGATCACCTTCGATTTCGATCAGCCTGCCATCCTTACTGATCCTTTGTTTGATAACGGCTTGTCGCTTTGCCCCAGAATCATCTGTCCAGGTGCTAGTTGATTCGAGGATATACTCTATCGGTTCGCCCGTGATCGGATCCAGGTTAATCCCCTTAACTTGTTCCGGCGGAATAATGTTATAGACAATCCGCTTGCGCTCTTCCGGATAGAGAGGGTTGTTATTGTCCTCTCGAGTCAACCAGACAAAGCAGTCCGCTTCTCGGATCGCGTTCAGATGTGTTCGCTGCATTCGACTTCGGTTCTGTTTAAAAAACTCCTGCAGGCGCTCCTGGGCGTCTGCATCCGAACTCTTAATATCCGGCAAGCCCATGAATCCGACCGTTGAATTAACGATTTTCTTCGCAAAACCAGCGCCAAGCTTATAATCTTCAGCTTCGTTGTGATAAAGCTGCCGAGCGAACTTATAGTCAACCCGAGTCGTATTTAGCGTATATGTCCCGCCAATAGTACCGCCGGTTAGGCTCCAGCCTAGGCCATTCATCAAGTTTACAATCCCGCCCCGCAGCCTGGACATCTCGCCGCTGATCTTACCCCATATATTAGCCATATATTCTCCCTCCTCTCAACAAAGCTGCACCAATAGGATCAATATCCGATCCAAACAGAATCGTATTAACAAAGTAGCGGTCGCCGTCCATTTGGTGGTCATTATCTTTAACCGGCTTGTCTTCACCTCGGGCCGCTGCTTTCTCATCCCATACATAAGAACTGAACTCTCGGAATGTCTCCACGCAGCAGTCATTATATTTAATCAGCCCCTGGCCCAGCGCCGAAGCGACATTCCGGATACCATCGATGACAGCATTGTCTGCTTCTATGACTGATAACTTCCCGCGCTTTCTGATCGCCGTAATGAAGCTAGCAGCCGAAGGGTCAATGATTACTGATTCGATTCTGAGGTCACCTACAAATGTCTCAAGATCATCGCAATACTGTTCATCTGTCTTTTGAATTGTGGTCTTACGACCGTCGTAATGGTATTCTTTGACCTTGTACCAAACACCGTCAAAAAGTCCCCACAACCCGAATGTCGTTGGGTTCTTCGTACCATAGTCACAGGACACATAATAACGGGTATAGTAACGCTCCACCACAGGCACGACATGTTTTTCTTTACTAAACATGTCGTAAATAATCCCTTCAGCCAAAACCCATAAACCCAAAATGAAGCGTTGGTAGAAAACACCGGAGAACATTCGGCGATAGCCTTCCTTAACCTTTTCAGATAAGGATAGGTTGTCGTCCATTGTGAAATGAAGATGAAGAGCTAGCTTTTCTTTGGCCTTATCAATCCATTCAAGCTTGAACCAGTGCGTCGGCCCTCCGGGGTTGCAGTTAAACCAGAATTTTCGGCCCTCCACAGAACACCGAGCTATGGCCTGGTCAACAAAGGATTTAGGCATGATTGCAACTTCATCGAAGAACATGCCAGCCAACGTTAAACCCTGAATCAAGTCCTGGCTTCGCTCGTCGCGACCGCCGAATAGGTAGAACACGTTTGACTTTCCTTTGTATGTAACGGTCAGAAAGTTCTCAGAACGGTTCTCCTTGACGTGGTATCCACGACTCTTAAGCATCCGCTTGAGTGGGACGATTACGTTACGTCGAAGTGCGCCGATGGTTTTGCCGGCCATACCGAACTGCTCATCCTGGAAGCAATCCATTGCCCAAGAGATGAAGGAGAAAGACATAGAGGCAGTTTTGCCTGAACGGACAGCTCCGTCACAGATCAGCGCATCGTAATCCCAATACGGGCTACCAGACATCCACCAAGTGAGCACCTTCAGTTGCTTCGGGCTAAAAGGCTGCCATTTGAAAGAGGCGGGCTTACGTTTCGCTGCTGTTGCCGACATCTGCCCACACCTCACTTGTCATTCCCTTCAGAGCATCCATGAAGCCATCATCTTCAGTTTCTTCCGGTGGGGCCTCATCGACGAGCATCTTATGTTTGAGTTCAAGGAGTTTCGTTTTTTTATCGAGCACCCGAGTCAACGCATCCTCAATGGCCAGCTCCCGCTCAAGCTTGGCTCGTTCCTTTTCCACACGTTCGACTTCCCGTAGCTCCGGCGGCTTTCCTTCGGAGCCTTCCACCATCTGATACTTCCGGTCTGTACTCTTCGATTCTTCACCCGAACGAACCCGCTGCAGCCGGAGCATCATCCGACGAATGCGAATGTCACATATTCGGATATCGTTGTTGATTTGCTCAAGTGGTTCGGTTCGAACGGCATCAAAAAGGACACGCTCATCATCATCGAGCGTGTCCAGTAAAATAGATTCATGTTCCCCAGTGGTAACCGCCTTCTTATTCCCAGGCGGTCCACCCTGCCCCCCCTTGTTCCCCATCGCATTCTGATTGCCAGGCGGTGCGCCACCGCGATTACCAACCGCGTTCTTGTTCCCCTTAGGGGCGCCACGACGTGGAGCGTTCCCTTTCGATTCAGATGGAGCGCTCCCTTTCAGTTCAGCTTCCCAATTGTCTAAGGACTTCCATTTTCGGATCTTGCTATCACCAACAGAAAGAGCGGCGGCGATGTCCTTTAGCTTCATCGTCCCACCGCTCTCTAGCCACATTTGCTTAGCCTTGTCCCGATCAGGACTGCGCTCTCTGGCCATTACATTATCACCACCCCCAACAAAAAAAGGTGACCTCTAGCTCAGTCACCTTGAATTGAAATAATAATTTCAATTACTTTCACTTAGTTTTTAAATAAAAACTAGGATCAAACTCCACAGAATATTGAGGATCTCCTCCTTCAACTCCAAACAGCAAAACTGAAGGTAGTTTTTTAACAAAAATTCCATAGCTTTGACTTGGCGTAGCTTCATTTGCGGCTTTAGCTACCCAATAGTTACCATCATTACTCACGCCTTGGCCTGAACCAATTAACACCCCGGACGGTGTCACTCTTCCTCTAGGGCCATGCATAATATGCATCGATACTTCTTCTTTTTCTTTAAGCGGTATGGCAGCGCAAAAAGGACACCATGATCCTGCTCTAGGTCTTACCTCAATAACATAATTATGATTTTCTCCTTGATCATGTCTTACTTGCAAATCAAATGGTTCTATACGTTTATGCTCAAAACTTAACGAACGCCCTTCAACAGAAGCGACAATCCTCTCTTTCCATTCGGAATCTTGCAAACTAACATAGAGCCTTGTTCTTATTCCTGCTGGAATAAGTGCGTTATCTACTGATGCTGGGAATAATGCGATGATAGGGAATTTATCTCCTCTACTATTTAGAGCCCTATCTAGTGCATATGCATATTCTTCTTTACAGGGTTCACTACCTAAACTATTCTGGGTAGCATACATTAACCATGCATCACTTGAATCCTTATTCTGTATAAAATTTTCTATTTGTTCCCATAGTCTTTTACCAGCAGTTATTGTCCAGCGATCCAATTTAACGATTAAACCAGCATCCCTTAATTCTTGCGCTAGAAAATCAATATCTCCGCTTTGATTATCAAGCCAAGAGTAAGTTATCCAAACAGTCGCCATCATACCGCCTCCTTTTTTATCAGTACTATTTCGACAAAAAAATGTGGTTCCCTTTATGTTGAGTTGGTTTTCGTATACGCACATGCAAAATAGGGCCGTACAGCAAAGCTACGGCCCTCTCCTGACGTTTTAAGATGTTGTTGCTGTAATCGGGACGCCAAGAAGCCTATTCTGTCATATGGCATAAGAAAAACACCCGTTAAGGTGTTGGCCAAAAAACAATGAATAAAATAATTGCTATTATTAGGAGAGCTAGAACGGCAGCCACTTTCTTAATAACCTGCTCTCTAGTCTCCTTAAATAAGTCATTAATGAATCCTTTTATAGCAGTTCTTGCTTTTCTGGATTTCTTGACTGCGGAACTGGTTCTTAATGATTCCACATATTCCCGGCCTTTTGGTTCGATGATAATCTCTTCTGGCCACATTACATGAAAATTATTCCTATATTTTGTTAGTTGTCCTCCTGGTACAAACACCCTCGAATCAACGAAATTTATTAATTCAATTTTCTTTAACTCAATTAAATGCATTGCTAATTCCGATTGTCTTAATCTAATATCTCTGTCGCCTAGTTCATACCTCGAATGATGTATTTTTGCACCATCTATTAAATCACAGAGTATTTGTTGTTTAACAATATCCAAGTTAAATCCCTCCTAAAAATCATATTTCGACATCAGGAAGGATTTCCCTGCTTAATCCCAAACCATTCTCTTATCCAATTCATCCTCATCCCCAGCAGCCATCAATATCCAGCATGTTTCGCAAAATGATGCTCCTAGGGTTGTCGGAATCTCAGGATCGGGCGCATTACATATTGTACATTTATCAGTAGTCAGTTTCTTAGACTTACCCGTTTCAAAATCTACCAACATTAAGAATCCCTCCTATTAACACACCGCTGCTTGCTGCAAAACTGTTTCGTTCCGGTCCAAGAACCCCATATACACCTATTACACTTCCTCGGCTGCTTCGGTTCCGATCGTGGCCGCTGCAGCTTATTACATTTTCTGGACATTTCTTCGCTCACCTCGATTACTAGGTGCGTCAATTCGACCATATGTCACATTGACCAGCCAACGGAGGATTTTCATACAATCACGCTCCCACGGAAATAAAAAAGCCGCTCCCTGTAAGGAACGACTTCGAATTATATATGTAGTTCAATTGTGCAAAGAGATCCGCTTGATCATCGCGTCCGAAACGGCCGCCGCAAAAACGCTTCGCTCTTTGCTTAAAAGAATACGTACTTTGTAACTAGATATGTAGTACAAGACCATTTTAAAGAGCTGTAGGTTTTTAAGTCAAAGCCATCTTTGCTTAATTATTCCTTCAAACCCTTGAACATCTTTCGTTTTCTAATAATTCCTCACTATTTTACTAACCAACCTGACTCTTCTTTATATACCGGCATTTCGGAAAACTGCTGCATCCGTAAAATTGGCCCTTTGCACTGTTCCGAAGCACCAGTTTATTCCCACATCTCGGGCAAGTCAATTCGTTCACTGGTGTCGCGGCCATTACGGCTTTTGGCGCTGGCGCTGTCCCTGGATTCATTGCAAGAATCATTTCGACCAACGCTTCACGGTTGATCAAACGAACCCGGTTTGACTTGGCCAAATCATATGCTGCTGAAGTGAAATCGCTATTTGTGACGACCCAAGCCTCCGAAGCTCCATAATGAGCGATGGCCGCCTGTGCCTCTTGTACCGCTTTAATCCCAACGTTTTTACTGTATCGTTTCGCCTGAACGACGGTCTTCTTCCCATCCTTCTGGAGGAGCAGATCCGCACCGTAGTCCCCCGCGGCTTTTGTCACTTCAGCTTTATACCCTTGAGCCCGAAATAAATGGCCTAGATACTGTTCAAACTGTACGCCCTCCATTTTGTCGATGTCAGCGATTCCGGATCGTTTTAAACGCTCTGTTCTCTTGATACCAATCATAGTCCATATAGCGCTAAATGCAGCAACGGCCAACACCGTAACAATAATGGTCGCCTTAAACGACTTAGTTAGTCCTAACGTCCCGAATATTGAAGCAAAAAACACCAACCCAAAAAGCCCCTGGATAAACTCCTCTTGTTGCTTAGCTTTGCTCTTTCTCCTTGCCATAAAACAAGACCTCCATCGAATTGATATATTTCCAATATTCGACAACAAGGACTCTTTTCCTTCCAAAAACAGAAAAGGCGAGAGAGGTACGCCCCGGTAAGATGCCGCATTCAGCAGCCGTGCGTGTCATCCCGCCTTTTTCTATGCTCTCATACTAACACGGAAAATCCGTCATGTGGTGCTCAACTTATGTTCAAGTTATGGTCAGGTTGTAGTCATAATTCGCTCATTTTTTTCTTAAGCCCTGCTGGGTTATTCAATCAATCGATGGCCTTCGGCCTAGTGCATACTTTTTTCGAACTACACAATACTATTTTCTTTTCTTTTGAGTTCTACCGCACTCTTTACACGTCCACCCACCAGCCCAATATACGTATTCGTGTAAACAAAACAATTGCTTAATCCACTTGAACATTCCTTATTACCTTCCCCATCTTTAAAACTTCGCATTGTCCTGTTCAAAAAAACCCATCAACTTTAGCGAGTTGGCTATACTCTTCGTGCCATCATCTATCTTTCGCCTAATTGTGCTATCACTCATGCTGTGACGGAAGAACAATACTGTCTCCTTAGGCGTGTATCCTTGAATGTAACGATAATCTACAGCCCGCTTTTCATCAAAGTCTTTGATAAGCCCCCACGCTCTAATTAATTGTTTGGTATAGAAACTGTATTGCTGATACACCCAGCGCTGCTTTTCGATCATAATCGTTGCATTTGCTGTTTTATCTGCATGAAGGTCTTCCTGATCAATGCGACGCGCAACTTCCCCATCGATAGCCACTTGTTTCAGTTCATCCTCATGATTTTCATAGTCTCTCATTGACGCGATCATTTTCGTATATTTGCCGAGCAGGAATTTAGTGCGCTGGATCTCCTGCTCAGATGCCTTCGGGAAAAGTTCCCCTTGTTCCCATGCCATCGCCATTCCCCTCATTCCCCTTTGTATGCTATATTTGAATGAGGATGAAGGAAACATTTACCGATTGACCCCCGCACCCGGCCAGGTTTTGGGGGTCTTTCTATTTATTTAAGATACTTTCCCCAACTTCCCTGCTTAGGGGCAATAATTTCAAATGCAAGCTGGTTCTTCAGTGCCGGCGGCTTGTCTGCCCCAATATTGCGCAAATGCTCAGTAATCTGCTCAGGCGTCCAATGCTCCGTTTTAAGCCCCTTGTCCAGCAATGATATCACCTCTCATGAAGCAGATTATTTCTTGAAGGTCACTTGATACTAAATCAGCAAATCCATACATTACATCGAACTCACCTGCAGGAAACTCTTCTTGATAGATTACTAGTCTTTTACCCGTTCCTGCAGCATAACCCGCTTCTAAATGAGCCGACTTTCCAGCGGGTAGAATTAGAAGAACAGTATCGGCCCAATCTAACCACTTCTTGTCTTCAATAAACGCCCTCTGCACTACCGGTTCCTTTAGAACCGTTCTCGCATCCTTATTCTCCACATCAGGCAGCAGGTCAAAACTAAAAACGAAACGACCATCGTCTGGATCACAGAAAGCATCCACTTCGAAACCGCTGGATACTAACAAGCCTTTGATGTATTTTACCTTGTCGGCATTTTTCCAAGATGATGCCAGATATATCTTTCGAGTTAGTGCTTCCGCTTGCTGGGTAAGCTGTATCATTCGTGGCCTATCCCCTTTATTGACATATCCCTTCTTAACCAACTGCTCCAAAAGCTGAAATGCCGTCGAAGCTGACTGATAATGCATATGATCGGCGATCTCTCGGACCGTAGGTGGATAGCCATTATTAGAAACAAATGATTTTATGAATTGCAACGCCTCACCTTGGCGCCGAGTTAGTGGTTTATTATGATTGTTCATTGTCAGCAATCCTCCTTCGAAGGACTATTTCCTCAGTTTCTTTCTTTCACCAATTTTTAGATATATGTCTGCCATAATTATGCCGGTCTTAGTTAGCTCAGCATCATCATGGAGCAAGCCCTTTTTATTCAAAACCGAAAGTTGGCTTTGTTTGATCATAATTAAATTATCCAAATCAATATTGCGTCTGTTCTGATCTGCAAAAAGAATTACATGGCCTTTCGGAATTGGACCGTGCTTTTCTTCCCAAATGACCTTGTGCTTATGTCTCCACCGTTTATGCCAAGGACCCAAATCCGACACTTTGATCAGTGTGTAACCATCCCGATCGATACGCTCACTTCCCACAGGTTTGTAATTCTGTGACCGCTGTCCTTTTTTGAATGATGTGCGATTGCCACCGACGTTGTACAATCCTTTTGTACCTTTATTTGCCGGAGTAGATCCTTTCGAGAAGCGACAATCCAACCCACTCACCAAACCATGATTATTTTTATAAGTATTCATTTGCCTAGCTGTGATTTGAAGATTAAACTTTTTATTGACTAGTTTCGCAAGTTCTTCGTTTAAGCGGCCACTGACATTTCGTTTAATAAAATCTTTTTGTTCTTGTGTGAACAATCCCTCATCACCAGTTATCCGTTTCCTTGGGACATTACTTTTTATCTTATGATTGGCCTTAAAGCTCTTAATTTGGCCTTCAGAGACTTCTGTTCCAAACCTAGCATTAAACACATCAGCAATCTCAGAGTTGTACCTACCTTGGGCTATTTCGCAAATATACTGTTTCTGCTCATCCGTCCAGCGATGCATTAACTGCCACCCTCAAGCATTTTAGGAATCTTAGTGTCCGCGTTCATACGATCATCGGCAAGCCTTCTTGCCTCGAGCACAAGCGTTCCATTGGCAATAATTTGTGAGGCTACGCTCGTTACTGCCTTCGCTCTGTTGATTTCATCGGCCAGTTTTTCACCGGCCAACTCCTCATCACTCAATCGCTCAAGTTGAGCAAATAAATGATTGTTCAAATCTCCCAAAGTGTTTTTCATTTCCCATCCCCCACAAGATCATATGTTCGGTTAAAGGGCTGCAAAGGGCCCTTCGATTTTTACTATCCCACCGTTAAGCAGCCCCGTTATCCTTCATCATCTGTTTAACCTTGTCTTTATACTTCCGATACTTGGTATTGAGTTGGCTGCTCGGAATACCTAGTTCCTTAGACAAACCTAGCCATGTCGAACCATCACGGCGCTTCTTCAATAAGTCTGCGAAATCAAGATCAAATTCCGGGAAGGTTGGGCGCTGCTGGAGAATGAACTCCTCGAGTTGTTCCTTGCTGATCTCGACCTCTTCACCATCTGATTGAACATCCTCTGAGATGACATCGCTCTGATCGGATCCATTATCATCTGAAGAATGGCCTTCTTCGAATGTCATTTCCCCTGACTCCTTGTATTTATCCATCTCACCGAGAATCTCTCGTTCATAATCATCCGGTTCGTCTTCTACAGAGTTCACGCTATCCGGCTCCTCTGGTTGCTTACCATTTTGGCCATTATCCTCTTCCGAATCAGTTTCAGGTACTTGACCATCCTCAGTGAATAATTCTGCCTGATTCTCATCCTTTTCCTCATCAGGCTGCTGAACAGAAGTCACTACTCCTGAAGCATCTGCAGTAACTTGGCGACCGCCAGTATAAGTCTTATACATATCTTCTTCCTCTTCATTAAAATCCCAGGCCATTTGTGGATCACCTAAGAAAACATTAACCTTTTCACCTTGGTTAGTACTAAGAAACATAAAATTCTCTTGAACTACTTTTAACGGAAGTGTCAGCTTAATTTCCACATCTGAATCACCAACTTTGATACCTTTGCCCATTGTTGCTGTAAATTTAGCGAAATTCTTTACCATACCCAATCACTTTCCCCTCATGATTTTTATGATAATTCCTTAATTTTTACTTCAATACGCGGTCTCGCACTGTATCTCTTCCGAGCAAACACTTCAACAACCTGACTGTCATCTCTCCAGATGATTCCTTTCAATGCATCCTTTACACCTTTTAGATAGTTGTCGACGTCCGGCTTAGATGTCGGCTGAATTTGTCCTGCCTCAGCCATTGCCGCCCGCTTTTTGCTAAAGCTCTTTGGAGTTGATCGGTAAACTGTTAGCACCATCCCAACCGGTCCCTCTAGTGGCACCTCTGGAGCGTGCTCCGTTGCAGCCAGACGGACGTAATCTTTATAGTCCCGAGACTTAGCCGGATCATAAGCTTTGGCGAACCCTCCTGCGGTGCTGAACTTCGGCCTTCCTTGTGCTACTGGTTCGCCGTACACTGTGAATTGAATCATTCCGTTTCCCCTCTTCCTTCATGAATGCTGCAGGAAGCATATATAAATCCAGTACATATACTTCACCCACCAAACGCCCATTGTCATCATGAATCAATTCCCATGGAGTGTCTTGAAAGAATGGATCAATGAGTTCTTCATTTCGCAATTCGATTGCCCCCGATCGTGAGGGTAAGTTCGAATTCTTCCATGCCCTCTTTAATCTCTGCCGGCGGTAACGTTGGAAACTTGTCCACCAACTCTGGCAAGTCTGGCCAGCGCCCAGATCGCATGTATGTGTGCCTCATATACTCGTACACACTCCATTTGCTCCACGGACTACTCATTATGCTCCCCGCCTGATGACTCGTTTTTTGAGACCACCTTTGCTAACCAATATCATCTCTGTCGGTATGTCCTGTACAACTAACCAATTTTCAGGTACAAGCTTCCAGGCTTTCATTTCTGTCTTTTGTTTACGTGTAGGTCTTATTGGTCGCGTTTGCTTCCCCATATCCTTTCCTCCCCTACGCCCAGCGGCGCTTATTAATATCCGTTACCTTCTTCTGAGGTGGTGGCTGCGGCCCCGGATCAGTATGAATCCGATCATAGTTAGCGAATTTATTAAATTGCTTCAAGAAGACGAGTTCGACCGTTCCAACCGGGCCGTTCCGTTGCTTGGCGATTATTATCTCGATAATGTTCTTCTTCTCAGCATCCTGGTTGTAGTAATCGTCCCGGTATAAAAATGCCACAATATCCGCGTCCTGCTCGATTGAGCCCGATTCTCGAAGATCAGACATCATTGGCCGTTTGTCCTGGCGCTGCTCGACGCCGCGGCTGAGCTGAGATAATGCGATAACCGGCACTTCCAGTTCTCGGGCGATCTGCTTCAAAGTTCGTGAGATCTCGGAAACCTCCTGCTGCCGGTTCTCCGCTCCCCGCCCTTTGCCGGGTCCAGAGATCAGTTGCAGGTAGTCGATAACGATCATTCCCAACCCTTCCTGCTTTTTCAGGCGACGGCATTTTGCCCGAATATCATGAACCGTAATAACTGCTGAATCATCAATACGGATATTAGCCCTACCCAGGACTCCTGCCGCTTCGGCCATCTTCATCCAATCATCCGCGCCCATATCTCCCATCCTGAGCCGGCTAGCATCGATATTTCCCTCCGCACTAACCATTCGGGTCACAAGTTGAGCTGCAGACATTTCCAAGCTGAATATTGCAACCGGCTCTGAAGATCGTGCAGCCACGTTCTGTGCAACATTCAACGCGAAGGCCGTCTTACCGACTGATGGACGAGCTGCGACGATGATAAGATCGCTCCTTTGAAGCCCAGCAGTGATTGCATCCAGATCCTTATATCCCGTTTGAAGGCCTGTTACTTCTCCAGTCTTAAAGACTTCCGACTTGGTTTCTGTAGCCTCAATCACTTCCATCAACACATTGTCGATTCGCTTGAAATCCTGCGGTGGTGCAGCCTTATCCGTTAATTTAGCAGCCGACGCCTGCATGTCAGTCAGAAGTGTTTGAATATTTCCACCGGATGCAGCTGCGGCAATTTGAGATTGTGCCGACTGAATGATTTCTCTTAACAAGAACTTGTTTTGAACTGCAGAAACATACGACTCGATATTCTCCGTCTTCGGGACCGCATGTGCCAACTTGGATAAGTAACTGACTCCACCGATCTTCTCCAATTCGCCCCGATCCTGCAGGCGCGATGTCAAAGTGACTAAATCAATGGGCTCCCCTTCATCGGCAAGCTCAGTAATGCGATTAAAAACAAGCTTATTAGCATCGTTATAAAAAGCTTGCGGCATTAACAATTCAGCCTGATCATAAACCTCTGAATCTACCAAAATCGCTCCGATCACCGAGCACTCAGCTGCTAGATCATACGGCATAATCACATCAAGATGATCGTCTAAGTTTTGCAAAGATATCCTCCTTCCAGCCAGGCGGTGGAGGACATGCCTGTTTCTGTGCCTTCTCCCGTGCTCTGAAATATTCATCCGTAGCAGCCTTCATCCGGTCCCGCTCGATCTGTTCACCAAGACTACCGCGGATCTCCGCGATGATCGGCGAATACTTACTCGTCCGGATATGTTCATCCACGTTTCGCATGGCCACGTCAAAAGGAAAATCATGAAGGTATTTCATGTGTCGATCGATATTATTGTCGCTGACATCGAAGTTCGGGTAATTCTCTTTGATGACTATGAGCAATTCAATAACCTCTGCCCTGTCCACGTTTCCGCGCCTCCTCTGCTCTTCTGCGTAAATCCTCTAGCTCGCGTTGTTGCTTGGTCATTCGTTTGGGCTGTTCAGGCGGCGTATGAGCTGGCTTCATATCATCTGGCTTGTCTAAAGCAGTCAGATGGTTCTGCCAGGCCTCCTCGATGCCGTCCACGTAGTATAAAAAGCTCTTAGGCAGTTTGAACCTTGCCCCCTCACGAAGTCGCTTTGCCTCCAGAAGGCTCTCCATAGTTCGGATGGTAAAAGGGTTAGGCGTACCTCCGGCGACCATCTTACCCATGGCTATGCGTTCGTTTGGGGAAACGTGGATATCGAATTTCCCATGCAGTTTGCAATAAGCGTTTAATAGCTCGATCATTCCGTTAGCTTGAGAATCAGGATTTTCTTCCTCAGGCCAATCCGTATCAGTAGTAGGAGTAGTAGTAAGATCTTTAATATCTTTTAGATCAGACATTTTTGTCCGATCACTGGCTAATTTCTGCTCATGATCGGACATTTTTGTCTGTTCACTGCTCGACTGATCGGACATATATGTCTTATCACTAACTTCATGATCAGACATTTTTGTCTGTTCACTTTCATGTGATCGGACATTTTTGTCCGTCCATTTCTTCGAATTTCGAACCGATAAGATCAATCCGCGTGCAGCCCTGGTAACTCGTATGTACTCGTGTTGCTCTAAGGTGTCCAACCAGCGACTAACGGTCTTGTCATTAACCCCGAAATACCCAGCTATCTCAGACAGTTTCATTGGCTGACCGCCGAGGACAATGCCCCAGACCGTTCCCTCCTCCTGAAGCTCCTTTGTAGTGGAACTGATGCACCAGAGGAAAAGCCATATCGCGCTGCCTATTTTCTTGTAGTGTTCTGGCTCGAGTAATCCGGAGTACATCGGAAAAGGGTAACTGCCTTCGGGCATATGCTTCATCCCCTTACATCAATCTCGAACGATTTTTACGAAAGTCCCTTTTACACCTTTTTCGATGGCTGCCATTTGAATCCCATCCGTAAGGGATTCAATTACTGTGCTTAACATCGGGCCATATCCCATAGGCTTGAGGTCAAAACCAATTAACGATCCAAGGGTGTAAGCAATAGATGTTATAAAGTGGGCATGTTGTTCAATGCCCGCCTTCTTTGCCTCCTCGTTCTTTTCGGTAAGAAATTTAACGATTTCTGTTGTTTGTGCTAATTTTTCTTCCTTCGTCATTACGCTCATATCACACGCTCCCTCATTATTTTTTCCTTCCAGGCTTTGTCTCCCAGGCAGCGACTTGGAGTAACTTCGAAGTGCCGACGCCCCTGGACGAATGAAACAAATCTGTTTGAACTGCGCTCATAATACATTCCATTTAGAAGGGGGCTGTATATTGACTGTTTGAAAGACTTCTCAACCCGATGCTCAATATCGAACAAATCCATCTGAACAACAACATCATCCATGTTTACGCTGCCCCCTATCGTCTCTTAGAAGCACAAACGGATACTTAACCTTAACTACCGTCCAACCAGGATATCTAAGGGCGAAATATGCCCGAGTCTCCCGTTTAAACTCCTCCTCATCAATCCGCATTTGTTTCCAAATTTGCTTGCCCATCATGCTGCGCAAGAGTGGCTTGTCGTCCTGAATCATCGGTCAGCCACCCGGACCACCTTGCCGGTTGTCTCCATAATCTCTCGCTTAAATCTATCTGCATCGCTATTACCGTCTGATAGATGCAGCAGCCAAATCTCTTGCACCTTACTGATGTCATTAGCTCTGAGGAATCCTTTTACATGCTCCAGCCCGAAGTGAGAGCGTAGCAGCCGTTTCTTTTGCCCTGGAAGTAGTTCTCCGGCAGTTACCCGCCGGTTAACGATATCAATCGAATAATTACACTCAACCATGATGTGAGTCAGTCCTGCGAATCGGTACCTGCAATAGTAGGTATCCGTCAAAAATACCAACTTATCGCCCGATCGATTGGCCAGGACGAACCCAAGCGGCTCCGCAGCATCGTGTTCGATCTCAAATGGCTTGATGATCCATGTGCCAATCTCGAATTGCCTATGCGCTTTAATAGGCTTCAATCTATGTCCTGAGAGCCCCAGGGCGTCAGCTGTTCCCTGACTTGTATAAATAGGAATGCCTGCTTTCATTACATCTTTTGCCGCCTTGCTATGATCACCATGCTCATGACTGATCAAGCAACCGGATATGTCAGACATTCTAAAATTAAGAGCCTGTTGTAACGACTTGAAAGGAAATCCCGCCTCCAGTAGGAGGGATGTCTGCCCATCGGTAACCCGATAGGCATTTCCCGCACTGCTGGAACCAAGACATTGGATATCTATCACCAGTTTTCTGGCCCCTCTCCATCTAATGGAGGGATATCATCTGAATCTATCTCAAAATCCATTTCATGCTGCCCAGTAGTCGTGCGAGTAGGAGATTCATCCTTATTGGAATCACCTTCATTTCCTGCTGGTGGCGTTATATCAATAATATCCCTATTAGCGTTAGTGCTAATCTCACGTTCGACCTCTGCTTCGGCGAAATCGCTCTCCATCTGTTTCAAACGTAGATAGTCGTCATCGATCTTCTGGCTATCGATCGTAATATCACTGTGGGCGGCGCGATAAACGGTTTTCCAACACATCTTTTCATACCAGCCCTCAACTTGCTCAGTACCATCCTTGACATTCTTTTTGGCTTTTTCGTCCCATTTCCACTTATCTTTCTCACCACCCCAAAATTCTGGACTGGCGTGATCAGGCTTACGCTTCTCGATCTCTTTAATCGTCATCATGACCAATTTGTTTTTCTCAGGAGTCTTTACATAAGAGTGAAAGTAAAAGCCTCCCAGGATGGTTCCTCGATCGAAAGGATTTTTGATTTCAAACTCATATCCTTCATACGGATGATTCGCATCTTTTTTGATAGGTGCGAAGTAATCATTCGAGTAAACAAGTTCAACCGTCACATGATCCGGAACGTCCAGACCATATTTCACAGACTTGAGCTCAAGACCCCGATATCCTTCAATAAATCCAATATCGTATTTATTCGTGTTGTTGTTTTTGAACGGAATCAGGTTGATATGATTAGGCTGTGAAGGGTCAAATCCGATCCTGGCATATGCCACCACATCCCGGGCAAGCTTATCCATATTGACATTCGCCCACGTAACAGGTAGAGCATCACGGTATTTCTCGGACTTTTTAAGGCGCTTTTCCTCTGTTGTCTTAAGGACTGAATCCAGGGCAATAAAGTAATTCTGAGCAAGTCGTTTCTGGAAACTCGTTAGGGCAACTTCTCCAACATTTGATCCGTATTCTGAAACAACTTTCGCCATGAACCGCTCTGACTGAGTAGGTTCCTTCTTTGCTACGGCAGCCTGTTGTTGTGCTGTCAATTAGATCGCCTCCTGCATGTTGCTATTTTTAGTATGGATCCGTAGCTTCTTATCCTTCTCACTAACAACCAATCGGATCACCTGTGCATCCGTTTCGATCAGTTGTGTCACTGCTTCAGCATTATCGATAAAGATCGGAGCTGAGAACCCATAGTGTTCAGAAAGAGTGTTGATAATGTCCAACCCTACATTGATCCGGGCGGCATTGTTTAGCCCACCATCATAAGGAACACCATTGTAGAGCGTGTCACAGACCTCTTTTACCCCTCCATTAAGCTGATCCTCAAAGAGTCGGAATCGAGCATACTTGAATTTGGAATTGATCTTCGAATCCAGCAATGCGACCTTGGAACGGGTAAACTCTTCCGTAAGAAACAGTTCCTCCTGTAGACGCTCATACTCGGCAGCCAAATCCCGCTCTTGCTTCTCTAATTCAGTGATACGTTCTTCAGTCTTTCGAACCTGGGCGAACTTCGCCTTTTCCTCTTCCATTGCTTCGAGATTCGCTTGTAACTCCCGAATTTCAAGCTGAACACGGGAAACATCGTACTTCAGTGAATCGTTAAGTTGAGCAAGTTCATCCCGTACAGTATCTTTCTCTGTCAGTAAGCGTTGATAATCTGGATCTGACTTTGGATCCTGTATGCCAGACCTAAGTGCGGATAGCTCTGCTTCAGCATTTAATAGACGTTCCTGTAAATTTGTAGATTGGCTGCTGAGCTTCTGAATCTCATCCATTAAACGGGCGTTATCATGTTCAAAATGACGTACCTCATCCTTTGCCGCCTTGCCTTCGGCACTAATTTGCTCCAGGCGATGGGCTTTCCCAAGATTAAAGGCAGACATTGCTTTGACATGAGCTTCCTGAATCTGTTCAGTAGGTAGGGCCTGACCGCATGCAGGGCAATTTTCGTCATGATAATGTGCAAATTCCTGAGCATTGACTTCGTTCCATTTGGCCTTTAAACGCTCAGCTTCCTGATTACGCGATTCAATAGTACGTTCGTTTTGTCTGACACGATGCTGATTGTCATCAATCTTCCGACGAATCGAATCAAATTCGGATTGAAGCCGGTTAACCTCATCCCGTTTAATAGAAACCTTGTCCAAAACGTTCGACTGGATTCGGCCTTGAATAGTAAGCAATTCACTTTCTATCTCACGTATCCGCTTCTCTTTAACAGAAGACTCACTACCGTTCTGGATCCGGATTAATTCTTCATTCTTAGCCTTAATACGAGAACGAAGATCATCGATATCTTCCTGGAGCAACTCTTCGTCCAGTCCCGAAATGTCTGACTGGCTTCTCTGTACCTCGCTGATCCGGATCGGTAATCCATCGATCTCCTTGTTAATTAGCTTGCAACGAGCAGAAACGGTTCTACGGTGACTCTCTACGTCCCTATCACAGAGAATAGCCGGTAGCCGGCTCAGATTGGGATTTGAATGAATGACCTCTGCATCTGTTATATCTCCGCAGATTTCAAGTAAAACCTTGCGACGTTCTTCCTTTTTAAGCTGTTCATTGAAGAATCCTGGACTAGTTAAAAGTCTGAATAAGTCCTCTTTAATGAGAGAATCAACCTCGGAATCGTACTCCGATTTTTTAACAGGCACACTGTCAATGTAATAATCCGTCGTGTGTCCTTCGAACGAATCGGTAGCAGATCCACGCTTCTTGGTCCATTTCTCAGAATAAACCCGACGGAACGTCCGGCGTCGCCCATTGACCAGGAGGTCCGCCTCCACTTCATGCTCCAATTTATGCCGTAAGACCTTTCCAAGAGAATCCAGTTCTTTGATTTCGAACAACTGCTCTGAACGATTGGCACTGTCCTTCCCGAACAGAAGCCAGGTGAATCCATCGAATAGAGTCGTCTTACCTGTACCGTTATCGCCAAAGGCGTCTATGTTCCCGCCGTTGGTAGAAAGGGTAAATTCACGGAACCCCTTAAAATTACGGAGCGTCAAACGCTCTAAGATGATTTTTTTCATGCTGCACCCCCCTGGAGCAAACTAGCGACAGCCTGCAGCGCCTTGAACTCGTCACGCAATCTAACGAGTCTGGTGACATTATTTTTCAAGTGCAGCTCTGCATTATCGAGATTCTGTCGCTCATATTCAGTATGCTGACGCATTTGAGCAGCACGAATCTCAGCGTTTTTCCCATCGATCACATTACCGAGTAGCAAGTCATCTTCTTTTTGCTGCAGAAACTCCTTAGCTAGTACCACCTGTCTATTTGCTTCAAGAACTGTGTATTCCACAGATGCGATCTGCCCAGGCAGCTCCAACAACCGATTAACAATCTCTTGCTTTGTCATGCAATTTCCTCCTCTATAGATTGGTTGATTTCATGATTTAAGATAGCTTGTTGATCCGGTGTCTCCGGGTACCGGATCCCGTTCAAATGAGTCCGCAGAGCATACTCGATTTCGGCCAACTGTTCGTTAGCTGCAAAAATTTGAATGGTTCCAAAGCTTCCACGAAGGCTCAAGGTCGGTAATGAATAATGGTTCTCCGGTAAAACCTCCACCTCAGTATGTTGATTGCTTAAATCAACAGAATAGGCCGTTCCCAAATTAACCCCTCCCTCTTGTATGATGCGCCCCCATCTGCTACGATAGGGGCAAGATAATTAATTAAGTTCCAGTGACGACCCGTTGCAGCGGGTCATTTTTCGTTTATGCCGAAAGCTAGTTTGAATGCCCTTACGCCCATCTTCAAATGATTAGCTTTCTGTTCATCAGTCATCTTGTGTAATGGAGCTGTAGAACGAATCTCATGAGATTCGCATCCACAACAACATGACTTTCCAAATTTGATTCCCGTTGCCGGTTGCTCTTCACAATAGAAGCATTTCACTACCTCGCCATGTTCTACGATCGTTTTCCAATCCAGTACCACTGGACAGTTCTCAACGCTCGCGATCAGATCGTCATTTTCGTCCCGCACATGAAACTCGGAAAATACCCCGTTGTCATGCTCATATCCGACCTGTTTAATCTCAATGACTTCTCGCCCGTCGACCTCTGTTCCAACCTCGAACACCCGTGTCGGATTACTGACCACTGTCAGCTTTTGAATCACTTGCATGGCTATTCTCCTTCCTGGAGCTCTTTCAATTCCTCTTCAAGCTCGGCCACCTTTTCTTCCAAAGACTCAACTTCATCTGCCACTTCATCAATTTCATTAATCAATCCGTCCAGATCGTCATCGATGAAATCAGAAATACTAACCAAGATTTCCCCTGTTGTATGTTTCGCGTCATCCGCATCGTCCTGGAAGCCTCTAAGTTTCTCAACCGCTTCCTGAATTCGTTTTGTTAAGCTCACATGAATCCTCCTCTCATTTGTTATAGAGTGGGCAAGGATTTGAACCTTGCATGAGGGTATCTTGGCCTTTTGTGCGCCACTGGACGTATTTACCGGGCCGCCCGTGCCTAATTCATCTTAATGCGATTTCCGCCCCTCTAAGGATGATCGATAGCGTCTACCCATTCCGCCACCACTCTGATGCGTCAGCCGCATCTCTCGACACCGAACGGAGAAAAGGTTATGAAACCGTCCGACGCCGGGAGACAGGGCCGAAGCCTTGTCTACTAACGAAGTCCTGCTGCAGCTGCCATCTCTCGAATGGCTGCCTTGCTTACCAACTTACCCTTGAAAGTAATGAGGTCTTCCGTCTCGCCAGTAAGAACACAACCCGGTGCATACTTACGAAGGATAATCTGATCGCCGTTGGTAAAAATCTCAAGTGGATCCTTCTCACCGATCCCTAATGTCTTACGCAGTTCCACTGGGATTACCACTCGTCCAAGCTCGTCCACATTTCTAACAATTCCAGTCGATTTTATATTCATTAGATAATTGCTCCTTTTAATAATTTGATTTGTTGTAAGTGTTACGTGCTTCTTCAACAGAAACAAAGTCGAATTCGCTATACATTGTTCGAATCAATCTTTTAATTTGATCTTCTGTATATTCCAGATTCTTGGCAGCAATAATGGCATAGCCAAGACAGGCGTTATTGCTCCATAGTTCATCCATCAGGCTATTTCCCCCTTGCCCTTCTGGCTATCGTCACGTAAAATAGACACAACGAGATTCTTAAGATGAGTTCTCAAACGAGACTGCCCTGGCCGGCGGTCTTTTTTATTTTGCTGCTCAAACACTTGGTGAAGCCCGTCCATATTCTTTAAATCCGCAATGATTTTTTCTCTACTTTCTGGTAACACCATATCTGGATTTCCCTGAATCAAGTTTAGATTGTGTTTAGCATGCTTTGCGACGAACCTCGCTTCAGCTTCCAGTTGCTTAATATCCAAATCCTTCACCCTCCTACTAAAGTCATTAATTGTTGCATTAAATTGATCCCATCCATACCGCAAAGTATTGCCACAACAACTTCTGGGGCATTTGTGACCTGTATTAGTTGCATAAGTGTTGGGACATCTAGTATTTGCTTGTCTGTTTCAAGCTTCGATATAGCGCTACGTGACATATTGACTTTTTCAGCCAATTCTTCTTGACTCCACCCCTTCCTGGTTCGTAACGCTTTTACAATCACACCAAATCCAAGCCCCATCTTCATTTAATACCTCCTCTCTGATCGGAATTCGAACAGACAGGGAAGGCATTTAGCTGTATTCTGTTTTTAGAACTAGTTGTACCCCTTCCCTTATCCCCTTTGCCGCTGGTAGTCCGTACAACTCCGGCGGCTTTCCTCTACCCTCTTTAATTCAATCTTTGCATCCTTAAGTAACCTTCTATATTCCAGTTGAGAGATTGATTCTGGATTGACCGAATAATGCGGAAGCGAAGCTTTCACAGCCTCTTCCAGATTCATTCCCTTTAACAAAGCCCTGATGACAATCGCCGAAATGCAAGCCAATCGTGACGTTTGCTTTATCCAGCGGAATCGCATTCCATCACCTCCGTGATTTGAGCCACTCGTAAAACTCCCATTTTAAGCAGCGAATAGCTTCTCCTTTCTTTCTAGAACCATCAAGATGAGGGAATGTCGGATCGTTAGCTGCGAAGGTTAGCGTCGCCTTTGACCACCCCATTAACTCAATGATGTGTTTGGATTGAAGCACTTCCGGATATTGTGATTGTTGGAGTTTCTTTAGCTGCTTCTCCAACTCCTCATTACGCTCAGCCAGATCAGCAGCCAAACGTAAAGCTTCTGCTAGAGTAGATGGTGTTGCTAGTGCTCTGGCCATAAACTACCCTCCCCTATGCAAATCTTACTAGCACGTAACGGCTGCGACTTGGCTCGTGGCTGAGATAACTGATCACCCAACCAGCATCAAGCAACTGATTGACCTCTCCTGGATCACGTGTTTCTCGAACCTCTTTGATGTCTTGCGTATTGTGGTCCAATTAGATGACCTCCTTTTATGTTGAGCCTCCTAATATCTGCTAAAATGGGATTGTCCAGATCGCATCGCAGAAAGGAGGTTATAGAATGTTATTTGAGAAAGATATTAAAGAAGTGAAGCAAGTCGAAAACATCGATGAAGCTAACGAAATGATCAAACTCGGCTGGGTTTTATTAGAGACTGGCAGCAGAGTTGAAAACGATGAAACCATGTTTTTCTTTCTTCTTGGCAAAACAGCCTTGATGCAATTAAAAGAACGGGCTCAAGAATGGGACCAACAAGAAAAAGAGAAAAACAAAAACGTTGTGCAATTTAAACCCGAATCATAAGGAATTTAAAATTGTCTTGGTGGCTTGCAATTCGATTAAGCAGCCACCCCTCCTTTAAAAGAGCCAGCACCTCGAACATGTCATTTGTTTGTTTGAGTTCCTTAACCTGCTCCACCTACCCCACCTCCTTTCGTGTGGAATTGGATGATTCAATATCAAAAGAACACATTTTGTGGTCTTCTTGATCAAAAAAAATTTCTTGTACAGTTTTTTGAAAATGAGCTGCTATACGAATTTTTATTGAGTCTTTAGGAATTCGTTGTGCATTTTCATACATTTGAAGAGCGCTTACGCTAATTCCGATAGCAGTCGCAGTCTCTTCTCTACTAACTTCACCCCGAAGTTCTATCAATCTTTTGGCAATTAGTTCTTTCATGTTCTTGAACACCACCTCTCGTAATGACCACGTTTTGTGTTGTTGAATCCAATATACACCACACGTTTCGTGCTGTCAACACGTTTTGTGGTTTTTAGATTAAATCAACACGTTATGTGTTAATATGTCATTAGGTGATGATACTATGGCTACTTTTGGACAAAGGTTGCGAGAAATTCGCACGAATAATAATTTGACTCAAAAACAATTTGCACAAATGTTTAAAGTAAGCGAAAGTGCTATTGGTATGTATGAAAGAGATGAGCGGGAACCACCTTTTAAATTTACAAATGAGGTAGCCGATCATTTCAAAGTAACTACAGATTATCTTCATGGACGCACGGATAACCCTGATCCCATTAAACAAAGTAAAATTGACGAAAAAGAACAGGCAGAATTCGAAGCCTTCATCAATAATCCAGAATACGGGATCTTCTTTAAAGACTACTTGAGCGCTCCCGAAGAACGTCGTGAGGAAATGCGGAAAATATGGAGTATCTTGAGGGAGAAAGAAAAGGGGCGTAAGCCTGGGGATCGTCAAGGAGACATAAGATAGAGCAAGTACCTCAGCCGATGAGGAGATATTAGGAGTTATACTTATGGTTAAATACTTCTATGAACAATATATTGTAAATGAGTATTTAGGTGTTTCTAAAACTATTAAAGGAAACAGTTCAAATGAAGTGCTTATAAAAGCTGAGATGCAAAAAACTAAGTGGAAAGAACAGGAGAAAAAGGCACGTCAAAGAGAACATCTTCATGATCTAAAACTAAAAGCAGAGCTTGATTCAATTGATTGTAAGAACACCATTGAAGACTACAGGAATATTCTACTTTCAACAATTTACAAAGATGACAAATTACAATGGGATAGTTTAATGAATCATGATCAGTTTAAGCCTTTTAAATTTGAAGAGCAAGAACCCAGTCCAAGCACATATGAATATTCTGGCATTTACCCGAGTATGGATCAGTTGCGTGAACATTTAAATGTTCCTAAGGATAATTGGATTAATAAAAACCTCCCTATACTTAAAAATATTTACCAAAAGAGATTCGAACTTGCCAATAACGTATTTCAAACTGCCGTTACAGAGTATGAAAAAAACAAACAACTTGCTAGAAAGAAATATGAGGATGCTTTACAAAGTTATATTGATAGAAAAACAGCAGCTATCGAAAGATATGAAAAAGATAAAAAGACATTCGAAGAAACGATCGTTACTCAAAATCAGGAAATACTTGAATTCAGGAAAGAATTTGAATCCAATAATAAAGAAGCTGTTATTAAATATGTTGATATTGTGTTAGAGAGATCCATATATCCTGATTCACTTTATCGTGAGTATGAAATTTTCTATGATGAAGTAACCGGCACGTTGGTAGTAGAATATCGTTTACCAAATATTAATGAGGTTCCAAAAGTGATTGGCTATAAGTACGTTGCTTCGCGTAAAAGTATTGATTCTATAGAAATGAAACCAAAGGACCTGGCTTCATTTTACGAAGATACCATTTATCAAATATCACTTAGAACGATTCACGAGATTTTTGAATCAGTTTATATTCCTCAATTGCAAATGGTAGTATTCAATGGGTGGATAAATGGTATAGATTTATCAACTGGGCACGATTTTACTTCATGTATTTTATCAGTCCAAGTAAATAGAGATGCTTTTGAAGAAGTTAATTTAGAACGTGTTGATCCCAAAGAGTGTTTTCGTAGCTTTAAAGGTCTTACAGCAGGTGCATTATCTCAGATGGCTCCTGTTAAACCAATTATGCAACTTAATAAAGAAGACAATCGGTTTATTGAATCAAAAGAAATATTAGCCGAAATCAACGATACGCACAACTTAGCGGAAATGCCTTGGGAGGATTTTGAGCATCTCATAAGAGAACTATTTTCAAAAATCTTCTCTTCAGACGGTGGAGAAGTTAACGTTACAAGAGCAAGCCGAGATGGTGGAGTAGATGCTATTGCTTTTGACCCAGATCCAATACGTGGTGGAAAGTTTGTTATTCAAGCTAAAAGATATAACAACGTTGTAGGTGTGTCTGCCGTTCGCGATTTATATGGGACTATGATTAATGAAGGAGCTGTAAAAGGGATACTTGTAACGACTAGTCATTTTGGAAATGATTCCCGAGAATTTGTTAAAGATAAACCTATTACTCTCATAGATGGACCGAACCTCTTGCATTTATTTAATCAACAAGGGTACAAGGTCAGAATAGATATTCAGACAAAAACAAAGTAGCTAATCCAGATAATGTAGGTGATCTGAATGACCGATGAAATTAGAAAGGGTATGACCCAATCGAAAGAAAGCGAGAACGGAGCTAACTGGCTATTCTTCGAAATATTCGCGATTTCTATAATCACAGGAGTTTACTTTTCTTCTTGGTGGGTATTTGGAGGAGTACTGTTAGGATCAATCATATTATTGATGATAAAGCCGGTTCGTTATTTTTTGCTTGTACTTCTTTCTTTAGGCTGTGGAGCTGTTGGATGGATTATTGGCCAGTGGTTTGGAAGTTTGGGGGCATCTGTTGTAATTGCAATTATTGCAGCATTAGCTTCTGGCGGAGCACATATTTATGCCAACAAATGGATGAACGATGTATAAGTATAGGGGGCTAAATCATGAACGATCAAAAGCTAGACTTAATCTTGCAAAAGCTAGAGTCCCTCGAATCTGGGCAAGCTGAGCTGCAGCAGATTACAAGCGCTATTCGCGATCGCCAAGAAGAGACAGACGCAAAGCTTGAAGCTCTTTCGATGGATGTTCACCAGCTGCACGGAGTTGTAGTGGCCATCAAAGAAAATATTGACGAACTAAACAAGAGTCAGCAACGACAAGATAAAATTCTGGAAACGCTCGCTGTCCGATCCTTGGAGCAAGAAACTGATATTCGCCATCTTAAAGCAAACTAAAATTCCAATTATTTGATCAAGCCGGCAACGGCTTTTATTTTCACATTAAAACCGAACATACATTCCTGTCCTGGAGGTTATCACCATGATTAAACATTATCAAATGACTATTTTGGAAGAATTTTTAGAAAACACATACTCAAGTGCCGGCATTACATCCCCCCATCAAATTACTGTCGACGAGCTGTCCATGCGATTAAACGTATGGGTGCATTATGCAGAGGTCGGAAGCCGAGCCCTGGAAGCAGTCAGCGGCATGTATAGCATGTTTATCAACAACCAGTTGCCACAAGATCAACAGCGTTTGGATTTCCTCCATGAGCTCTGCCACCTACTCCGACATGCTGGAAATCAAATAACAATGCCTGAGACCTTTACTCAAATGCAGGAACTAGAAGCTGAGCAGTTTGTCATATACGCTGCTATGCCTATATCAATGATATCAAAGCTGATCATTCCCTCGGAAAACAATCTGGCCACAGCCTTTTTAGCTGAGACTTTCCGAGTGCCGTTACAGTTGGCCAAGCTTAGGGTCGAACAAATCAATCGTAGGATAAATCAAGGTAGGATGACAGCCGTCTTTAACGATTTGTCAGCGGAACAAAGCTACCAAGTACCATGTTGGTCAGCTGAGACAGAGCGTATTTTACAACAACTTGATCGCCAATTAATCGCAAAGGGGTTACCAGGCTATGAAGATAAAGGCCTTATTTGATTTTTACACTGATTCCGTTCGGCCCATGAAATTAATCGTACAATCCGGCCGCGAAGGTTTCGACTGGTCGCAGATTCTTTACATCCCGATTTCCGGCCCATTTGAACCTGTCGACACTTACGAATTTGAGTATGTTTCAGGGGCTTCTGTTCTAATCTCGGACCTTGTACGTCGATCTAGGGAAAATAGGCATCAATATGCCCGCCATCGTAGATCGGCATGGTCCGGATCCGGAACTGCTATGGCTTGAAATGGCTGATGTTGAAGAAGTAATGAAATATGTTTGGTAGGAGGACATTATGAAAGGACATGTATACCAAAGAGGAAAAACTTATACTTATGTAATTGATTTGCCATCGGATTCGTTAACTAGTGGGCGCCGGCAAAAATCTAAAGGTGGGTTTAAAACAGAAAAGGAAGCCTGGTCAGCATGTCACATCAAAATTGCTGAAATCGAAAAAGGGATGCATGTTGATGATTCAAAAATTACAGTAAAGGAATATCTCGAAGAATATCTAGAAACACACGCCGAACCTAATTTCAAACCAACATCTTATGATACAGAGAAAACCATTATTGAAGCTCGCATCATACCTGTACTTGGGAAAATAAAACTGCAAGCACTTACGCCGCGTACTATAAAAACCTTTTATGCAGAACTAAGGAAAAAATATTCAAAAGAATATGTCAAAGGAATTCACGGCGTTCTTAAGCGCGCCCTAAGACTGGCTTACAGCGAATCAGGTCTACTATCAGAAGATATAATGAGCAAAGTATCTATGCGAAGTAAAGTAAATGCTAACGAGCAAAAAGAAATGCAATTCTGGACCGTTGAAGAGTTTACTCATTTTCTAAAGTCATCAAAACACCACGTACATTACATCGTTTTTTCACTGGCCATATATACAGGAATGCGCCGGGGAGAAATACTAGGTCTACGTTGGCGAGATATTGATTTTGATAATAGAGAGCTCAAAGTTATTCAAACAGTAAACTGGACACGCTCAGGCCTGGTTGTACAGCGTCCAAAGACTGTTGACTCCATACGTAGGGTAAAACTATTCCAGGCTGTCATAGACGACCTACAGGAGCGATATGAGCAGGTTCAGAAGCTCAAGGAAGAATACGGAGACAAGTACGAAGATAATGATCTTGTTTGCTGCTATCCTTACGGCGGTTACATTAAGCCGAAACGGATAACAGAGGGATATGGAGTTTTAACAAAAAAAGCCGAGATTAAGAAAATACGGTTTCATGATCTTCGGCATACTCATGCATCATTCTTACTTAAGATAGGGATAAATCCAAAAGTAGCAGCCGAACGTCTTGGGATGACTCCTGCAATGTTTAACGAACGCTACTCACATTTACTTCCGACGATGCAAGACGAAGCTGTCGATCGGATTGAAGCTGAACTAAATAAATACTCCGAAAAACCACTCGAACCTGTGGATAATTAGGCTGCCGTTAGCAAATGCGTTAGCAAACTCAAATCCCCGCTCTATTCTACCCCTGAAATCTACTAATCTATTATGCCTATAAACAGCAAAAAACCCTTGCATAGCAAGGGTTCTCGCATAAATGGGCCCTGAGGGACTCGAACCCCCGACCAATCGGTTATGAGCCGACCGCTCTAACCAACTGAGCTAAGGGCCCTTGCGACAAATGACTAAAATAAGTATTGCGGGGGCAGGATTTGAACCTACGACCTTCGGGTTATGAGCCCGACGAGCTACCGGACTGCTCCACCCCGCGACAATAAATAGCGACAAGTAATAATATACATGAGTATGCCATAGTTTGTCAAGTGTTACTTTAAGGGATTGTGTAAACCTTTGCTCTTATCTATAGAAATGAAACGGATAATCGTCTCGGATAAAATTTCAAGGAATGAACCTGACGCCGTACTTTCCACGCTTGGATCGGAAGATTTCAATTTCATTCATGCGATCAAAGCCGTAAATCCAGCCATCTTGTTCTAATCTCTTTGCCAGGCAGCCGGCTTGAAATTTCGTACGATACAACTTATTGAAATACACCCAATGCATTCATAATCTCCTCCATACAGATTTGATTCATCGCTATATAGATTACCCAGAATTGTACAAAAAAAGCCGCCGAAATAATTTCCAGCGACTTTTTTTATAATTCAATTATCCTCTACTCGATAATCCAGCAGCTGCATCCACATTATCTTCAGGAATAAAAGGCGTGCCGTCTTCCTGGAATTCGGTCTTAGGATTAAGCTTGATCTCCTGCAGCATTTTGTTCCCCTTCTCCGACCATTCCTTCAGGGCTTCTGATGCTGACTTCTTCTTATCTAATACCTCTTGGAAATAATTTCGGCCGATATTTTCAACGTAATACAATCCTCGCTTCTCCTGCTTCAGCTTATCATCCTTCGGATTTGTCGGAGGTACCGGCTTGATATTATAGAAGGCCCCGATATTATAAGATTGACCCTGCCGTGGTTGGATATAAGACTTCCGGGCAACCATCTCATACGAATTGCTCCGTGACTTCAGCTTCGCCCAGTCTTCACCGGCAATGAACTTAATATAGTCCCAGGCCGATTCCGGATTAGGCGCATTGGTGTTAATCGCAAACGTATTGTTAAGATAAATGTTGCCGCCAATATCCGGCTTCTCCGGATGTGTCGGAAGCGTAACTACATCCCAATCAACTGGAGTGTAATCCTTGATCTTGGCTGCATTCGTATTGGCGTCAGCAATATCGTTAATATAATAGCTCTCGGCGATCATCATCGCGACTTTGCCAGATAAGAACAAATCATTGGATATCGGAGTCCATTTCTCATCATAGTTGACATTATTGTTATTGGGGATAACTTCTTCTTTAACAAGGTTGCTGATCGTATCCCATGCTTTAATCCACTGCGGCGAATCCACCGTCATGGTCTCAGCCTTTTCATCATACAACCTTAGCTGCAGCGGAGCCATGTAGGTATATTGCATATCCCAGAATGGATCATTGCCCAAATAACGATTGAAAGAGAATCCATAGACGCGATCCTTGCCTGAACCCTTCGCCACTCTCTTCGCCAAATTAAATACATCGTCCCAAGTCATTTTATCCGTCGGAGGCTCAACCCCGGCATCGGATAACAGCTTCTTGTTATAGAACAATGCCGATGAAGAGAATGAAGGAGTTAACGCATAAAGATTTCCCTCTCCCAAATCCTTAATGCCATCGATGACGGCTGGAACAAAATCACTTGTATCAAATTTGTCCTCCTGGACTAATGGGTCAAGCTGCTTCAGCATATTTTCCTGGATCAATTGCTTTAGCACACTAACGTCTGTAACGACGACATCAACGGGATTGCTGCCGGTCATAATTTTCTTCATGCCGTCCATGTAATCCGGCTCTTTATAAGGCTCTGATCCATCATTATAACGCCAATCGCTCTGATTAATAGCAGGCACTATTTCGATCTTTACATTTTTTCTGTCAAATTCATAAATATCTGTGTACTGTTGACGGAAATAAGAGTCATCCATATTGCCGCCATACAGGACGCCGATGCGGAGTACTTTCTCTTGGTTGCTATCCGGAGCCTTTGCTCCGCTGCATCCAGCAAGCATTCCCAGGGCCATTGTGGCCGCCAGGGATACTGTCATCATTTTACGCATTTTTCCGTTCTTAAGCTTCATGCGTTCTCCTCCTCTAATGATTTCGGCGCCGTAATCACAATCTTGTCACCATCAAACTCCATGCTGGCTCTCCCCTGAATCCCGACCGCTTCAAGATATTCCTTAGGAACCTGCAATCTCCCAACCCGATCGACAACCACAAATGCTTCGTGTACTTCCTGAAGCCCGCCTTGATGGAAACCACCGTTCTCCATCGTTGCCAGATCCAGATTCGGATTACGCTTGAGAAACTCTGTACTCGTTAAACCGTCGCGAATGGCAACAACCCGGTCAACCTTGCCGGCCAGCGTTAAATCATGCGTAACGATAACGATCGTAATTCCAAGTTCACGATTCACATTGCGGAAAATATTCATGATCTGGTCAGCGGTTGCCGTATCAACCGAGCCGGTCGGCTCATCCGCCAATAGCAGCTTGGGGCGATTCGATAGCGAGATGGCGATGGCTACGCGCTGCTGCTCTCCGCCGGAGAGCTGATGCAGCTTGCTGTGCATGCGATCCTTCAGACCGACCCATTCAAGCAGCTGCTTGGCATAGACCCGATCCAGCTTGCCGCTTAACAGCATCGGCATTTCTACATTCTCCAAAGCAGATAGATACGGAAGCAGGTTGCGTCCGTTGTTCTGCCATACAAAGCCAACGGTGTTCCGCTTGTATTCTACCAGCTGATCGTCGCGAATCTTCAGCAAATCCCAGCCGCCTACATTCACTTGACCCGCGGAAGGGCGGTCAAGACCGCCCAGCATATTCAGCAGAGTTGATTTGCCGCTGCCGCTATTGCCGATAATCGCCATCATCTCACCCTGATTTACCGTCAGGTTCAAGCCCTGCAAAGCGACAACTTCGATATCCTCCGATTTAAAGATTTTAACGAGTCCTTCACAATAGATCATTTCGTTCATATTACCGCTCCTCTCCCATCTTGACTGCCTGATGTACACGCAAGCGGCGGATCTGCCATAGCAGAAGTCCGGCACCGAGCAGCAGCATAACTAGAACGACAACATATAACTGCATCGTATCCGAGGAATTGAAAATAATTCTGAACGGAGGAACCTGTGAAGTGACATTGTCCGCCGTCTGCAAGAACGGCAGATACAACTTACCGGCCACTTTGCCGATCACGATCCCAAGCACGATCGATAACCCTGCGGTTAGCAGCTGCTCCGCCAGCAGCATAAGCGTCAGCTGTCTGCGCGATAAGCCCATGGCCCGCAAAATACCAAATTGTACAACCCGGCTTGATAAGTTAAAGAACCAATACATCACATAACCGATTAAGGATACGATTACCGAGACCAGGAAGCCCATACTCAAAATCCCGAATACCCCGCCTCGGGTAGGATGTTTCTTCTGCGTCGCCAGCTCGCTGCGCACATCCTTGACCGAATAAAGATCGATATTCTCGCTGGTCAGCTTCGTGACGATCGGCCCAACCTTGGCATCCGGCTTCATCTTTAGCCACACTTCATAAGGAAGAATCTTGGCCTGGTCATAAATATAATCCAGGTTAGCAATGAGGAACGGAGATTCATCCGGATACATACTAGGCCAGTACGGCAAAATTCCGTACACAATAAAATCTACAGATCGCTCCGCTAAAGACACCGTAATAATGTCACCGGGCTTCAGCTGATACTTCTCCGCCAGATTGGACGGAACAAGCGCAGCGCTCTCGTTCATCCCGAGTAAATTCAAATATTGATGCGGAGCCGCCGGGAACAAGTCATCGCGGAACCAGGCCACCTGATAGAAATCAGCGTTATCAATCCCCATAATGTTCCCTTGGCCTGCTGAACGTCCAGAGATGATAAGATTGCCCTTGGTCTGCAGTACCCTGGCCGCATGCTCTACACCTTCCAGCTTGCGAAATACTTCAAACGGCGGTTCGATATAATTCATCTTGGTCGGCTTATTGCCTTGACCATTCCCAGGCCCTCCCCCCGGGTTCCCCCCGCCAGGATTGCCTCCTCCCGGATTACCGCCGCCTGGGTTGCCTCCACCACCGGTACCTCCCTGTCCTTGGCCTGTTGGCGGTTTGGTGGGCGTTTCAGGCGTCTCTTCCCACACGGTTTGCATGATAACGTCCGCCCCATATTTATATAGCGTACGCTCCGTCGAGTTCAGATCAATCGTGCGAGCGGCAGAAGCATTATATACACCCAGCCCTAATGTTAGAACCAGCAAAATCATCAGCGGATAATAGGAAGAGGCTGAACGTGACAGCTGGGTTAGACTTAAATAATATGGAACCGGCAGCCACTTCTTGCCAATCCAACCGATCAGCTTAAGAATCCACGGGAAAATCCGCAGGAAAAACAGCCCGATCGAGAAAATAGCCAGCGCCGGAACGAAGAACAAGAAAGGTTGCACCTGCAGCTCATCCGTCGTCATCCCCGTCTGGAACGTTAACATTTGGCGCTCATAAAACAGGTAATAGCCGTATCCGGCGACCCCCATCAGCACAATATCCAGACACCAGCGCTGCCAGGTCGGCATGCGATCGTTGCGAGCCTGTTTGCGCTTCGCATTGACAATGGAGGCGCGAGCATAAGATACCGCTGGAAGCACCGTAGCCAGGATCGCGATAAGAACCGCCAATCCTCCAAGAAGCAGCGCATCCGCATTGAACCCAACAGGGATGGACTTCCGATTGACAAAGGTCAGGAAGCCGTCCGCGGAACCGATGCTCTTTGACATAAACCAGCCGAGCAAGGGGCCGAATATCATAGCAGCCGCACCTAACATAATCCCTTCCAGCAAATAAATGAATATAATCTGCTTGGTAGATGCCCCCCGACTGCGCAGCACAGCGATATCGCTCTGCTGTTTATCCAAGGACTGCTTAGCATTCATCACAATATAGTAGAAGACCATGGCGATCATCGGGGCAGCCAGCGTGAAGAGCAAGGTCTGCATCTGCAGGCTCTGCTTCCGGAAATCATTTAACAAATCACCAAAAGAGAGATCCACCTTCGTATCCTTCAGCTTCTGATATAGCTCCACGTTCAATCGGTCAAGCGTGGTCGATAATGGCGACAGTTGACTCGTCTTGATCTCACGTAGATCAAAAGCATAATACCAGCTGGAACCATGAATCGGAATCGATAATTTCTTAAGAAGAGCCTCATTAAATACTTTTTCATTAACATAGAAGCTGTTCATCATTCCTTCGAACCCTTGATACCAATAAGGATCCGTCTCATCTGTCGGCTGGAATGTACCGACAATCTTAACCTTCAGAACGATACCCGCACCGCCGGAGACGGGATATTCCATCACATCGCCGACATGAAGATCCTGCCGATACATCGCTTCTTCCAGCATCAGTGCTTCCAGAACATTTCCGTCATAGCTATCGGAAGTAATATTCCCGCCCGACACCGAGATATGATCCTGCAAGCCGCTCATGGAATTGATCGACATCGTCCGCATGCGGCTCGCATCGACCTTCGTCGGGTCCTGCGGATATACCTCCGCGCTTCTCAAAGAACGGGCATTCACATAAGCCTTGAACGGAAAATTAATTTCCCCCGGAACTTCCTCAGCAATATATTTATTAACAGCTTCAAGTCCTGCCAAGTCTGTCTTCGCCCCTCCGGCTGCCTGATAGCTCATAATCAGAGAACCGGCCGGAAGACCTTCACTTTGTTCCTTCAGGGTATTAGAAACAACGCGCTTAAGCGCTCCGTCGGAATACATCGGTATGCTTACCGTAAAGGAGACCGCCACGATCAAACCGATCAAGGTGCTCAGCGTTAACCATTTCGTGTTCCACATTTTACGGAATAGCAAACGTAACATCGGCACTCCCATTAACGACCCACTACTTTCTGTCCAGGTGTGAGGCCTTTAAGAATCTCAATATCCGTAGAGGTCTGCATGCCTACTTCTACATCGACTTCACGCTTGGAGCCATCCGCTTCAACAACCTGCACATAAGTACGAGAGCCGATGGTGCGAAGGGCGGATATCGGAATGAGTGTTGCCTTCTCCTTACGATTGGTTACGACTTTGACACTTAGCTGGCGTCCTCTCTCCAGATCCTTTGGCCATTTATCCAGCTCGACAATCAGATATTTATCGATGGAGTCCTTTTCCGGCGCGCCATTATTGCCATTGTTCCCGTTGTTTCCATTATTCGACGAATCCGTAGGAGCCGGCATCGCCTTGATTTTTCCATTGATGACGCCTATCGCGTTAATATCAACTTCGGCTTTCATGCCAACAGCCAACTTCTGAAGTTCCTCCTTGCCAAAGGAAGCAGCGACAACGAGGGAAGAAGTATCCGAAATCACACCTAACGAATCATAGGCTTTAATCGTTCCCCCCTTCTGAGCGTTAATCGAGACAATCGTGCCTGAGAAAGGAGCCGTTAACGATCCGTCGGCAATTTTCTGCTCCAGGTCGACCAATTCCTGACGTTGTTCTTCAAATACAATAGAAGCCTTCTCGAATTCAATATCATCCATTTCATCCTTCTTCCGCAGCGTTTCCTTCATCGTTAATTCCTGCTGGCGGAAATCCAGACGTTTCTTGCGCAGTTCCTTCTCCATATCTTTAACTTCAAGCTCGATCAGGACATCGCCTTTTTTGACTTTATCTCCGGCCTTGACCAGGACATTTTTAATATGAAGTCCATCCTCAGTAAAATAGAGCGGTTCTTCACGCTGGCTCATAATTTTGCCGACAGCGCTCACGGACTGCTCAATCGGTTCCGAACGAACCTCATATTCCGGTTTCTTTGAAATTGTAGGCGGGGTAATGACCGGCAGTACTTCTTCCTCATCTTCATTAGGAAGCAATGAGCACCCCGTTGATAGAAGAAGCGCAGTGCAAATGGACAAAAGCCCCAGCGATCTGATTACCCTCCCCTTTCTTTTAGTTAATGAATCTTCCATCCACCATTTCATAGACATGGTCTGCTACCTCCAAAATTGTTGGGTCATGTGTTGTCATGCATATTGTCACTTGTTCTGTATGTATTATATTTTTGAATACGGCCATAACCTGAGCACCCATCTGTGTATCCAGGTTCGCCGTGGGTTCGTCCGCCAGCAGCAGCTTCGGACGGTGTGCTATCGCCTTGGCAATCGCCACACGTTGTTGCTCCCCGCCGGACATCTCGAACGGTCTATGAAACATCCGTTTGCCGAGTCCGACTAATTCCAGGCAGTGGGTGACGCGTGCTTTCCACTCACTGGAGGGTACATTTGCCATCCGCAGCGATAATTCGACATTCTCCCAAGCGGATAGAAGCGGAAGCAGGGCATAAGCCTGAAAGATAAAGCCAATTCGATCCCTGCGCAGCTTCGTACGCTCATTATCGCTTAAGGAATGCAAAGGATGATCCTGAAAAAATATCTCGCCAGAAGAAGGCTGGTCCAGCCCTCCCAGCATATTGAGCAGCGTCGTTTTACCTGAACCGGATCTGCCTTTCAGCATAACGAGCTGGCCGCTGCGAACCTCCATATTGATCCCTTTAAGCACATGAAGTTCACCCCCTCCAACAGGAAAGGAGCGGTGAACGTCTTTAACCGTCAGAATCGGCCCCTTAGGCTCTTCTACCTGTTCTTGGTGAACAGAAGAAGGGTCTGCCGGGGCATGTTCCTGCTCTGATTCAGCTGCAATAGTCGCAGCTTGCTCCGTTGCAGCCTCGCCTGAAAGAACAACATGTTCATCTGCCGAAGCCTCTGGAGCGGGTTGCTCTTCCGTATTGTCCGCTGCCACAGCGTCTACGACTTCTTCCCCGCCGGGTTCAGAGGATTTTACTGGTTTGCGAAGCCATCGCATCATCTTGTATCGGTCTCCTATATTGATCTATTTTTGTGATTTAACGTCAGGGGATAACGCCTCGTTCCGCCGCTTGGCCCAGTTATCCCATACGTTATGCATTATAAACGAAAACACATGGCAAAAAGTTACAAGATTTTTTACTAAAATGAGATATATTTAGGCATAAGTTTCATAAGTTTTTTTCATCTAACGAAATTGCAGATCGTGATTTTCCTAAATCCGGCGGCGAATGAATTCCAATGAAACCATATTGTGATGCGGAAAAAATATAGACTTTAACCCCTCAATTCGAGACAAGGATGTTCCCCCTTTCGTTTAAATATGAAAAAGCCATCTTGCTTAAATAGCGATGCCTCGTCACCTTAGAGAGACTATATGCCTCTATTGCCAAAATTTAAATGCTGATAGACCGCTTCTTTTCTGATAGTATAGCAGAGGTTTCTATTATCTACCGGAAAAGAGGATTTACAACATGAAAATTACTAGACTTACTCTTCTCCTGCTCATTTGCCTGTTCATGGTAGAACCACTTACGTTTGCCAAGGGCGACGCGCTGACGTTCCAGGATATTGACCAGAGCTATGCCAAGGAAGCCATTCTCTATCTACACGAGAAAAACATAATGAACAGCACAAGCGCCGGGCACTTCTCACCGCGACAAGTGATGACCCGTGCTGAATTCGCCACCACACTTGTTCGCCTGCTACATATGGAGCCGGTTACTCCGGCCGTACCAACCTATACAGATGTGAAGAAGCAAGCCTGGTATTATGAAACCATCCAGGCTGCTAGCGAGCTTGGCCTCGTTACCGGGAACGGAAATGGCACATTCTCTCCGGCACATTCAATCACCAGACAGGAAGCGGCAGCCCTGCTTATACGCGCCTTGAAGGAACAAACGGGAGCCTATGGACTTAGCGGTTTCAAAGACCGTTCCTCTATCGCCGAATGGGCGCAACCCTACGTGGCCACTGCAGCAGGGCTTGGCCTAATGGAAGGTAGCGATGGGGCATTCCACCCTAAGCAAGCACTGACCCGGCAGGAAGCGGCCATGCTGCTGTACCGAGTCCTCCAGAATGAAAAGTGGCAGCAAATCATTCATTCGAAAGTCCCCGCTTCGATCCAGCTTGGCTGGCAATACGGTCAGACTACGGAAGAATATGAGCGCTCGATTAGCAAGTCCAACATTAATGTTCTCTCGCCCCGCTGGTTCTTCCTTAACCAGGACGGTTCGATGGCGAGTCATGTTGATACCTCTCTGATCAGCTGGGCAAAACAGAACAACAAACAGATATGGGCGATGGTCGGCAATCGCTCTCTGCAAGAGAACACGCATGCGATGCTGAGCTCAAAGCAGGAGGCCACAAATTTCATTGCCCAGCTTAAGGCGGCTGTTGTGAATTACGGCTTGGAAGGCATCAATCTTGATTTTGAAAATGTAGCTCCGCAGGACCGGGAAGCAATGACCGCTTTCACGTCCGAACTGGCCATGCAATTGCACAGCATTGGCGCCAAGCTGTCTGTCAACGTCTCCCCGGATTGGAATACAGACTGGACGGAAGCTTTTGATTACGCCAGCCTGGGCAGCAGCGCAGACTACATCGTTCTGATGGGCTATGACGAGCATTGGTCGGGGTCGCCTATCCCTGGATCTGTGTCCTCCCTGCCTTGGCTGGAGCATGGGCTTGATACCTTATTGAAGAAGGTCCCTGCTGCCAAGGTCATTCTGGCAGTGCCGCTGTACAACCGGGATTGGACCGTCAACAGCAAGAACGGAGGAGTTACATCGGAGGATGTAACACTAACGGAGCAGAATACACGGATTCAGAAGTACGGTGCCGGGTTAAATTGGAAAGAGGATTTGGGACAGTATAAGGCGGTTTATCAGGCCAATGGGATTGCCCATCAGCTATGGCTAGAGGAGACCCGTTCACTTTCTCAGAAATATAAAATGGCTTCAGAGCGGGGAATCGCTGGATTTGCCTACTGGCATATCGGCGGAGAATTTCCGGCGATATGGCCAAGCCTGCGCAATATGGCTAAATATATGGCGCAATAAACACCATAATAGGGTACAAATAAAAAACAGTGTGATCCGCGAATTAACCGCTAAATCACACTGTTTATTTTATTGAAGGCTATTGGCAATTTCCACCAGCTTATCAGTATCATACAATGGGACGAGCTTGCTACCATCCGTTTTATAGGATAGCAAGCTATACGTATACCCGTCATGCCGCCAGTAAATGGCACTGAATCCGTCATTTCCTTGAATCCAGGCGCGGGCACCATTCTCAAGCTTAGGCCCCTTCTTCCCTTCCGGTTCGGAAGTTACCTTCGAATTGGACTGCCCTAGCACCAGCTGTATTCCCAGCTGTTCATTGGCATACACCATCTGATATAAATCGAAGGGGGCGGCAATCTTGTTTACGGCGCGATGAGTTGCCTCAAAAGGCAGCTTGGGCAGCAGCAAGGGGAATACAGCTTCGCGGATCGTCTGCTGAAAGGCCTCGTCGCTTGCTGAATCCGATGCCCATTGGCTCTCTGTCCCCTTCCACTTCGCCACGCCATCTGTAATTAACAATCCAGAGTCAGCAGCTCCACCCTTAACATCATTAGCAACAGAAGCCGCCACTGATGATTGGTTTGCATACGCCACCACGGTTCCTTGGTCCGATAATTGGATCACCGTTCCCGATCCAACCCTGGAATGAGGCTTCTGCACTTCACTTAGCAAAAATTGCCCGGTGTAATTTTTAGTCTTGCCATTCACTTTATATGTCACGATAACATCTATGGGATCATCCTTGCTGATATTAGTCCCCTTGAATACATTATTGGTAGACATGAGAGTCCGTCCGCCTGCCGCATCAGGTAAGGTGAAGGGGTCATTCGCCTGACTGACCGACGTTATCATCCGACCGCCAAGATGTAAGCCATAGCTGACTCCTTCAAAGCTTTTCTCGTCCCCATTTCGCTCCAGATACTGATCCCCGACGTAAATCGAATCCGGATATACGACCAACTCCACATTTTTTATAAATAAATCATCCGTCGCCACATCGAAGCTAAAAAGCTTAGGCTCCTGATTAAGCTCAGTTAATCGATAAGATAAAAAAGCTACCGTTATAACAAATACCACATTAAGCACAATTGAGCCTATAAACACCGCTCGTGTCTGCTTTGCCAAGTTAACTTCGCCCCTCTCACTGATAAAGATACCATAATTTAGGCGGGTACTCTAATGACAAATCAGATATGGATGGGATGACGATATCCCTCTTCAAGCTATGGATCTCGATGATATTTGTAGAAAGAGCCATATCCCGCCCTATCCTAATGTATTAGCCAAGCTAACACTGGGGATGGGAATCGGAATATGGCTCTATAACTTCCTCTTGGCAGATTATTTACCGAAGGAAGACGGGTCTTGTCTCCACGATTTCAAGAGGTCGAGGTCCTCTGCCTTGATAACTCCACGTTCTACAGCCACATCGATCAGGGCGGAGTAATTGGACAGTGTCTGCAGCGGTACTCCCGCTTCTGCGAAGGCATGAACCGCCTTGTCCAGTTGGTAGCTGAAGATGGCCAGCACGACCAGGGGCTCTGCTCCAACTGCTCGGACTGCTTCGGCTGCCTTGATCGAGCTGCCGCCTGTAGAGATCAGATCCTCGATCACGATCACTTTCTGTCCCGACTTGATCAGGCCTTCAATTTGATTTTCCTTGCCGTGGCCCTTGGCCTTGTCGCGAATGTAAGCCATCGGCAAGCCAAGCTTCTGCGATACAAATGCAGCATGGGGAATTCCCGCCGTTGCCGTCCCCGCTATGACTTCGGCTTCCGGATAAGCCTCACGAATCACTGCCGCAAAGGATTCAGCGATCAGATCGCGGATTTCCGGATAAGACATCGTTAAGCGATTATCGCAATAGATAGGAGATTTGATGCCTGAGGTCCAAGTGAACGGTTCACGCGGACGAAGCGCAACTGCCTCGATATCAAGCAGACGATCTGCAATCTGATTAGCCATAGAATTTGTGTTTACCATGCTTGTTTCATCTCCTCAATAATTTGTAGTGCAGCTTCTCTCGGGCTTGGGGCAGAGATAATCGGTCTGCCTACGACGATGTAGTCCGTTCCCTGCTGCATAGCCTCAAGTGGAGTTAATGTACGCGACTGGTCGCCCGCAGCGCTTCCGGCTGGACGAATTCCTGGCGTAACCGTCTTAAAGTCCTTGCTACAAGCACTCTTAATTGCCTGCACTTCCAGCGGCGAGGCAACAACTCCATCTAATCCCGCTTCCTTCGTAAGCAGGGCATAGGAGACCACCGATTGCTCAACCGTTCCCGGAATCCCAAGCTCCTGATTCAGCATCATCTGATCCGTGCTGGTGAGCTGGGTTACTCCGATCAGGATCGGCTGCTTTAATGCCGGAGAAGCGGCCATTGCTTCCTGCACGCCTTCCTTGGCAGCTTTCATCATCTTCAATCCTCCAGCGGCATGAACATTGAACATATCTACGCCGAGCGAAGTGATGCTAAACGCACCATTCTTGACAGTGTTAGGGATATCATGCATTTTCAAATCCAGGAAGACGGAATACCCGCGATCCTTCAATTCACGGACAAAGTCCGGACCTTCGCTGTAATAGAGCTGCATCCCTACCTTCATATAGCAAGGGATTCCCTCCAGTGTGTCGATGAGTTGTCTTGCCTGCTCCACCGTGGGGCAATCCAGAGCAACCATTAATCTTCCTGCGGCTTGTTCGAATATATTCATGCTTCTTGCCTTCCTCCTGTCATACTCACGGCCCCGAAGTTTAAGCCTCCGGAGCCGCATGAAATATCAATCTGTCTATAAGCTAATCTATTAAGTCCGTGGCATCGCCTGTGAAGAGAAGTTGAGCGTTTCAAGCATTTCCAGCAGTGCGCGGACTGTATCCAGCGAAGTCATGCAGACTACCCCGTTTTCCACCGCTTCGCGGCGAATCCGGAAGCCGTCACGCTCCGGCTCTTTGCCTTTCGTCAGCGTATTGATGACGAAATGTGCTTGGCCGTTGCGGATCAGATCGAGAATGTTCGGCTCTCCGTCCTTCAGCTTGTTCACTGTGGTCACTCGGATATTCGCCTCTTCAAGCGCCGCAGCGGTGCCCGAGGTGGCGATAATCTTATAGCCCAGATTATAGAAGCCGCGCAGAAGTTCCACTGCCTCTTCCTTGTCTTTATCAGATACCGTAGCGATGATCGCTCCGCTAACCGGTATCTTCATTCCCGCCCCTACCAAGCCTTTGTACAGCGCTTTGGCATAACGCAGATCGCGGCCCATCACTTCACCGGTCGATTTCATTTCCGGCCCAAGAGTCGGCTCTACACGGCGCAGCTTCGCGAAGGAGAACACCGGCACCTTCACAGATACCTGCTCGCTCTCCGGCCACATGCCTTCTGCATAACCGAGGTCCTTCAGCTTCTGGCCAAGGATGCATTTCGTCGCTACGTTCGCCATCGGTATATTCGTTACTTTGCTCAGGAACGGTACTGTACGGGACGAGCGAGGGTTAACCTCGATCACATAAACTTCGTTCTGATAGATCACGAACTGGATATTGACCAGACCAACTGTCTTCAGCTCTTTGGCGATCCTGATCGTGATATCGATGATCTTCTCCTTGAGCTCCGCAGATAGATGCTGCGGCGGATATACCGCAATCGAGTCCCCGGAGTGAACACCGGCCCGTTCGATATGCTCCATGATACCTGGGATCAATACGGTCTCGCCATCGCAGATCGCATCAACCTCGACCTCTTTGCCAAGCATGTAGCGGTCAATCAGCACCGGATGCTGGGGATTAATCTTCACCGCTTCCTCCATATAGCGAAGCAGGTCCTCGTCGGAGTATACGATCTCCATCGCCCGTCCGCCCAACACGTAGGATGGACGCACCAGAACCGGATAACCAAGCCCGCGAGCAGTCCCAACCGCTTCATCTACGGAGGTTACTGTGCTGCCCTTAGGCTGAGCGATGTTCAGTTTGGATAAGAGTGCTTCGAACCGCTTGCGGTCCTCCGCCTCATCGATGCTCTCCAAGGAAGTACCGATAATCCGTACCCCGGCCGCTTCTAATGGAGCTGCCAAATTGATCGCCGTCTGTCCGCCGAATTGGACGATAACTCCCAGCGGCTTCTCTTGCTCGATGACATGCATTACATCCTCGAAGAAGAGCGGCTCGAAGTACAAGCGGTCGGATGTATTGAAATCTGTCGATACTGTCTCCGGGTTGTTGTTGATAATGACGGCCTCGTAGCCGGCATTCTGAATAGCCCATACGGCGTGAACCGTAGAATAGTCGAACTCGATCCCTTGACCGATACGAATCGGACCTGAACCAAGAACGATGATCTTCTCTTTATCGGTATGGAGAACTTCGTTCTCCGTCTCATAGGTTGAGTAGTAATATGGCGTCGAGGCCTCAAACTCCGCCGCACAGGTGTCAACCATTTTATAGACCGGTCGGATGCCCTGCTCTTTGCGGACGGCCGTTATGCTGGCTTCCGTCACAAGCGAGCCGCCAGGATGTCCGGCTGAGCGCAGCTCCGCGATAGCGCGGTCCGTGAAGCCCAGTCTTTTCGCTTCATACAAGGTAGCATTGCTTAATTCAACCTCACCGGAGATCCGGCTCTCAAACTGCACCAATCGCTCGATCTTATCCAGGAACCACCAGTCGATGCTTGTCAGGTCTTGAATCTCCTGCAGCTTATAGCCGCGGCGGAAGGCTTCAGCGACAAGGAACAGCCGCTCGTCGTCCGCTTTGGTCAGGCGCTTGTTCAAGGTATCAGTATCCAGCTCTTCGGTTCCTTTTATATATAAACGGTTGGTTCCAATCTCTAGAGAGCGAACCGCTTTATGGATCGATTCCTCGAACGTCCGGCCGATGGCCATTACTTCTCCGGTTGCTTTCATCTGCGTGCCAAGCTTGCGGTTGGCGTGCACAAATTTATCGAACGGCCAGCGCGGAATTTTGCTAACGATATAGTCCAGCGTTGGCTCGAAGCAGGCATAAGTCTGACCTGTGACCGGGTTTATGATTTCATCAAGCGTATAACCGAGAGCGATCTTGGCCGCCATCTTGGCAATCGGATAACCGGTCGCTTTCGAGGCCAGCGCCGATGAACGGCTGACCCGCGGATTTACTTCGATGACGTAGTATTGATAGCTCTGCGGATCAAGGGCAAACTGTACGTTACAGCCGCCTTCAATCTCCAGCGCGCGGATAATCTTCAGCGAGGCCGAGCGGAGCATTTGATACTCCCGATCGGACAGCGTCTGGCTTGGTGCTACAACGATGCTATCGCCGGTGTGAACCCCAACCGGGTCGAAGTTCTCCATATTGCAGACTACGATACAGTTGTCGTTCGCATCGCGCATTACTTCATATTCGATTTCCTTCATGCCGGCGATCGACTTCTCAATAAGACATTGACCGATTGGGCTGTACCGAATACCGGAAGCGACGATCTCTCTTAATTCTTCTTCATTCATACAAATTCCGCCGCCAGTACCGCCAAGCGTATAAGCCGGACGGACAATCAGCGGATAACCGATTTCTTCCGCGAAGCGAAGCGCTTCTTCCAACGTTGTAATGATGGTGCTCTCCGGTACAGGCTGCTCCAGCTCTCGCATCAATTCGCGGAACAAATCGCGGTCTTCCGCCTTCTCAATCGAAGTCAGCTGTGTTCCCAGCAGCTTCACATTTTCACGTTCCAGCACACCGGCGCGAGCAAGCTCCACCGCCATATTCAGGCCCGTTTGTCCGCCAAGGGTCGGCAATAGTCCGTCCGGACGTTCCTGGCGAATGATCTGCGTTACAAAATCGAGCGTAATCGGCTCAATATATACTTTATCAGCCATATTCGTATCCGTCATGATCGTGGCCGGGTTGCTATTAATCAGAACAACTTCTACGCCTTCTTCTCTCAACGCTTGGCAAGCCTGGGTTCCGGCATAATCGAACTCGGCAGCCTGACCAATGACGATCGGACCGGACCCGATCACAAGAATTTTCTTCATTTCTTTATTTATCGGCATAGTTATTATTCCCCTTTCGCCCTAGCCATCAACTCAATTTGACGCGATTTTCTCGGATGTTGTCTTTTATGCTCACGGATCATATCAATGAAGCGGTCAAACAGATAGCTGTTGTCATACGGGCCCGGAGAGGCCTCAGGATGGTATTGTACCGAGAAGGCAGGGTACTTCTTATGTCTAACGCCTTCGACCGTCTTATCATTATTGTTGATATGGGTCACTTCCAGTTCTGTGCCCGCAATAGATGCCTCGTTAACCGTATAGCCGTGATTCTGCGAAGTTATATAGCAGCGGCCTGTTGCCAATTCCTTAACCGGATGGTTGCCACCGCGGTGGCCGAATTTCAGCTTTTCAGTATCGGCGCCACAAGCCAGCGACAACAGCTGGTGTCCCAGACAAATTCCGAAGATCGGATATTCGCCGAGAAGCTCAGAGATCATCTCAGCAGCGTAAGGTACATCTTTGGGATCACCAGGGCCGTTGGATAATTGAATCCCGTCCGGGTTAAGGCGGCGAATCTCTTCAGCCGTCGTGTTATGCGGCACAATGACCACATCGCAATCCCGTTGGTTCAGCTCGCGCAGGATACCGCTCTTCGCGCCAAAGTCCACGAGTACGATCCGTTCCTTGGTACCCGGGCTACTGTAGATATGCTGTGTAGAGGTCCGCGCTACTTGATTGCGCAGTTCATCGATGCTAGCTGCTGCTACCAGCTCCTGCAGTTCTTCGACCGACTTCGAGGAAGTCGTAAGGATTCCCTTCATTGTGCCATGATGACGAATAATCCGAGTCAACATCCGTGTATCAATATCTGTAATGCCAGGAATGCCATACTCCTTAAGTAAATCGCCCAGACTGCATTCCGCTCTCCAATTGCTTGGTCTTGGCTCATACCGACGTACGATAAAGCCGTGAATCGAAGGTGCAATTGACTCGAAATCATCGCGCGAAATTCCGTAGTTGCCGATCAGCGGATGCGTCATGGTGACGATCTGACCGCAATAAGAAGGATCAGACAGCACCTCTTGATATCCCGTAATCCCTGTATTAAAAACGACCTCGCCCGTTTTTTCCACTTCCGCTCCGAACGATTTGCCTGTAAACAGCGTGCCGTCCTCTAATAACAATCTAGCCTGCATCCTCTTTGCACTCCTTTTTATACACTTCTATATTCTCTGGATCATCCTTCATTTCAAGGGCGACTTGCCCGATAATTCTACAACGTGTTACTCCACACCAGCTTCCCGCCAACAATCGTATCTGTCGGCCAGCCCTTCAGCTTCCAGCCCGTAAACGGTGTGTTGCGACCCTTCGTGGCGAACGTCTTCGGATCAACGCTGCGTTCTTGCTCAAGATCAATAACGGTTAGATCGGCAGGAGCTCCAGGCGCAAGCTTACCGGCAGATAGTCCGAATACCCGGGCCGGATCAGCTGTCATCCGTTTGACAAGCATCTCCAGGCTCCAGCGGCCTGTTGCCACGAACTTCGTATAGAGCAGCGGGAAGGCTGTCTCGAATCCGACGATACCAAAAGGTGCCTGGAGCATGCCCTTAGCCTTCTCCTCTTCGCTATGCGGAGCATGATCCGTAACAATGATGTCAATCGTGCCATCTTCAAGCGCTGCAATACATGCTTCAACATCTCGCTTGGATCTTAGCGGCGGATTCATCTTCCAGTTAGCATCTGGTCCGGGAATGTCTTCCTCAGACAGGACCAGATGATGGGGACAGATCTCCGTAGTCACATTGATGCCGATCTCCTTCGCTTGGCGAATCAGGCGGATCGACTGTTCGGTGCTGACATGGCATACATGGTAGTGTGCTCCTGTTGCTTCGGCGAGCAGAATATCGCGGCCAACATGAATCGCTTCTGACTCATTCGGGATTCCTTTGAATCCATGCTTTCTGGCAAATTCACCTTCAGCAACCGGCGCCCCTTCCACCAAAGAGTCATCCTCACAATGCGCGATGACCGGCATTCCCATAGAAGTGGCCTTTCTCATCGCATCCTTCATCATTTGAGCGTTTTGTACACCTACTCCGTCATCCGTAAATCCGATCGCTCCGGCTTCCTTCAACGCTGCAAAGTCGGTTAATTCCCGGCCTAACTCCCCTTTGGTAATCGCTGCGTAAGGCAGCACATTCACCAGCCCTGCTTGCTTGGCTTTCTCTTGAACAAGCTTCACCATGTCCGCATTGTCAGTTATCGGCCTCGTATTGGGCATACAAGCGATCGTCGTGAAACCGCCCTTTGCTGCAGAGCGGGAACCTGTCTCGATCGTCTCTTTATGTTCAAAGCCCGGCTCGCGAAGGTGAACGTGCATATCGATGAGCCCCGGTGTCACCAGCTTGCCATTAGCATCCATAACTTTGCTATCCGCTTCGATATTCACATCCGTTCCTGCGCTGTCCTCCACTTTATCTATTACACCGTTCTGCACATAGATTGTCTTCAGTTCCAGCTGTCCGTTCTCGTTCAATACATTTGCATTACGAATAATGAGTTGCATGGAAGATACACCGTCCTTATAGTCGTTAATTATTTCTATAGTATCGCTTATCAAAAATGATGGCTGCTTGGTCGCCAGCTGCGACCTAGTGCATTGCCCGTTCCATGACCGCCATCCGAATGGGGACACCATTTGCCATTTGCTTAAAAATTCTCGACTGCGCATGCTCTACCACCGCATCGTCAATCTCCACGTTGCGGTTCATCGGTGCAGGGTGCATGATGATCGTGTGGGGAGCAAGCTTGCCTGCTCTCTCTTCGGTTAGACCGTACTGCATGCGATAATCATCTTTGGATTTGAACAATCCTTCCGTATGCCGCTCCAGCTGTACACGCAGCATCATGACGACATCGGCGCAAACCGCCTCGTCCATCGGAACATAAGGAGCATATTCCGCCAGCTCCGGCGCGCGCATATTTTCGGGTGCGCAGAACTTCACATCTGCTCCAAATTTCTGCAATGCCCATAGATTGGAGCGTGCAACCCGGCTATGCTCAATATCGCCGATAATCGACACCTTAAGGCCTCTTAAGTCTCCAAAGTGCTGCTTCATGGTATAAAGGTCAAGCAGCGCTTGCGTAGGATGCTCATTTCTTCCGTCACCTGCATTAATCAGCGGAATGGAAAGCCGTTCTGCCAGTTCCTCCAGCACGCCGGAAGGCGCGAGCCGGATCACCTCTGCATCGACTCCCATGGATTCTATCGTACGGACCGTATCGTAGATGGATTCTCCCTTCTCTACGCTGGATGCGCTCGCTGAGAAGTTCAAAACCTCTGCGCCCAGCCTTTTCTGTGCCATTTCAAAAGAGAAGCGAGTCCGTGTGCTGCTTTCAAAAAACATGTTAGCCACGAATTTATCCTTTAGTACCGGAACTACTTTATCTGTCTGACTGTCCCAGAACGCCGCCCGTTCCAGGATCGAATTAATCTCAGCTGTGCTTAAATCTTTTAATCCGAGTAAGCTGCGTTCCTTTAAAGCCGATACGGTCGTTATCATTTTAGTGTCCTCCCCGTTGCTGCAAAATTCTGACTTCGTCGCTTCCGTCATTCTCCTCCAAGAGCACCTCAATCTCTTCGGCTCTCGAGGTCGGTACGTTCTTACCGATATAGTCCGGACGAATGGGGAGTTCGCGATGCCCACGGTCAGCCAGAACTGCCAGCTGAATGGCTTCCGGTCGGCCGCAATCCATGATTGCGTCCATCGCCGCCCGTATCGTACGCCCCGTGTACAGAACATCATCAATCAGGATGACAACCTTGTCGTGAATGGAAACCGGGAAATTAGCTTTCTCCGTGCCTCTTTCTTCGCTGGAACGATCATCTCGGTAAGAGGTGACATCCAGTTCAACCCAAGGAATGGAGACACCCTCGATATTCTCCAGCCGCTCAGCCAAGCGCTTGGCCAGGAATACCCCGCGGGTCTTGATTCCGGCTAACACACAGTTCTCAATTCCTTTATTGCGTTCGATAATCTCATGGGCGATTCTTGTCAGCGCCCGTCTAATCGCAGTTTCATCCATAATGACATGGCTTTCTACTTCCATCTCAAATGCCTCCTCGGGATTAAATTAATCCGGTTCCGTGAAAGGCGCATAAAAAAACTCCTTGCCTGGATCAGGCAAGGAGTCTCTTGGCCACAGTAAATAACCATGACTGTCATAAGGATCCCGGACATAATCACTAGATACTAGTGTGCCCAGGTATTCCCTCCACGTTACCTTGCCAGTCTCACGGGACTGAATTAAAGGTGCTATTTCGTTCATGAGAATTATGACAGATTGCGACTTCTGTGTCAAGATAGTCCGCCTGGAAAAGCAAGCTTTTTGGCTGCTGAAATTTTCAGCCCTATGCCTGCTGGAGTGAGATGTAACTCATTGGTTATAAATATACATTATAGTTAATAATTATTCAATACAATTTTTCCTCTCTATGGCAATAAATAAAGCGCCACTCCCTAAAATGAAGGAATGACGCTTCTTGTATTTGCTAGCTCTTAACCGGTTCTCAAAATTGAAACTTCACTTCACTCAATCTCCGCTTGATTTCCGCAATGACAGACTGCTCCTCCCCAACTCCGTGAGCTTCAAAAGTGACCGAGAAACGGACAAAATGTCCGGCATCATCCCACGGAACTGTGGAGATTAGCTTCTCCCGGATCAAATACTGCGAGAAATCCTCCGCTGATTCAAATTTCGGACCGCCCGCAACCCCCTTCGGAATCGCAACATAAAGGAAGAAAGAACCCTTTGGCTTCACGGCTCTGAATCCGAGCTCATTAAGCGCAGCCACCAAAAGATTGTGGCGTCTTGAATATTTGGCAGCGATGGCTTCCGTAATTTCCGGGTGGGCCAGACCGTAGGCGGCAGCTTTCTGAATAGCGATAAATTGCCCTGAATCGTTGTTATCCTTCACATCGCTGAATGCTTTGACGATTAATGGATTACCCGCCACAAAACCGATTCGCCAACCGGTCATATTGTACGATTTTGAGAGTGAATGCAATTCAAGGCCTACATCCTTTGCTCCAGGCACAGACAAGAAACTGAGCGGCCGAACACCATCATAAGTTAATGCTGCATAAGGCGCATCGTGAATGACAACTACATTATATTTTCGAGCCCAGGCGACGACCTCTGTGAAGAATTCCACAGTAGCGCAAGCTCCGGTTGGATTATTGGGATAATTCAAGTAGAGCAGCTTGGCCTTTACGGCGACATCTTCCGGGATGGAATTCAGATCGGGCAGAAAATGATTTTCCTCTGTTAACGGCACGGTGTATACAATTCCACCCAGATAATGCGTATGAGTTCCAAGAACCGGATAACCCGGCACTGTCATAATCGTAATATCACCAGGATTAATGAAGCAGGTCGGCAGCATGGCCAATGCCGGCTTCGAGCCGATGGAATGGACAATCTCCGTTGTTGGGTCGATTCCTTCCACCTGAAATACTTCCTGCAAATAACGGGCAGCAGCGATCTTAAAATCTGCGATACCGTTGTCAGCATATCCCCGATTCTCCGGCTTGCCTGCTTCTTCCGCCAGTCTGACTACAATAGCGCTATCCGCCATATCGTCCGGCTCGCCTACGCCCATATCGATTAGCGCCAGCTCCGGCCGTTCTTTCTTCGCTGCGGCCTTTGCCCGCTTTATTTTTTCAAATTTATAAATAGCTGTATCTTTACCGTAATTCGCCCCACCGATCCGCTCTGCAAACTGCTGTTGAATATACGTCTCTTGATACATCTCTATAGTCATTTTACTTCTCCATCTCCTTATGAACATCCGTTCCAGTTCATCTTAATTAACCGCTGCATCATATACCGGAATGCATTGCGTTAGCCATATTAAATATGCTGTAAAACGTACCTCAAGAGAATGGATTAATCACCGGATCGTTTGTACTTTTTAGCTTAAGCATAATTTTAACTAAAATTAAACATCGCCTGCCTCTAATTTAACCTGCAGCCAGTAAGATTGCTGAAGAGCTGAAACTTGCAACAATAAATTTAATACTTGCGTTCGGAGGAATACTAAATGCTGCAAAAAGGTTTAAACGGATTTCAGATTAAGCTACTGGCGCTAATTTTTATGACAATTGATCACATTCATTTTGCGTTTCAAGGGGTATATGAAATTCCGCTCGCTTTCAACATTATAGGGAGAATGGCCGCCCCGATCTTTGTATTTATGGTTACAGAAGGCATGAGGCATACCCGCAATCGCGAAAAATACATGCTCAGATTATGGATTGGATCGTTAATTATGAATTTCGGGAATTCTATTATAAGTGACCACTTCCCTTTAAAAAATGGCGGTATCATCAGTAACAATATTTTCTCCACCTTACTTACTATTTGTCTGCTTATCTATGGATTTGAAAAGATTGTAATCAGCTTAAAAGCAAAGCAATATTACAAGGTTCTAGGATTTTCATTGCTGACCCTGTTGCCGTTTATTAGCTATGCTTTGATTATGGCAATCACAAAAACGGGCTTTGAATCTCAATTTATGATGTATCTTCTTAGATTTATAATGACCGTATTCCCAAACATCATATTTACAGAAGGCGGTTATTTTGTTGTCTTATTAGGACTCGGATTTTATCTGTTTGGACAAAGCAGAACAAAACTGGGCGTCTTTTATCTGATAGCTTCAGTAGTCTATTTCTTCTTAAGTGTCGATTATTCATCTGTCTCGGCAATACTCGCAAGCGATGTTCAATGGCTAATGATATTGGCATTGCCATTCCTGCTGCTGTACAACCGTGAGAAAGGCAGAAGCATGAAGTACTTTTTCTATCTTTACTATCCGCTGCATATTTATGTTCTGGTGATTTTATCTTACTACTTGGGGCGATAACTAAATATTAGAATTTATCTGGGGGAGCACTCAGGCCTTCAGATCCCAAAATGGCGAAAATACAAAAAGCAGCCTCTCCGGCAAAGGATTTGAAAAATCCGGTATGCAGAGGGACTGCTTTATTTATATTATGCCGCTCTAGCGGCTGCGAAGCGATTGCAATAACATTTCCATATCATCCGGAATCGGAGCTGTGAACTCGATATATTGTCCGCTGGAAGGATGAATAAAACCGAGAACGGCGGCGTGGAGAGCCTGTCCATCCATCTTGATTCCTTTACTGCGTCCGTACATAGGATCTCCCACCAATGGATGACCGATGAATTTCATATGAACCCGAATTTGGTGCGTCCTTCCAGTTTCCAGCTTAAGCTCAACCAGCGTGTAGTCGCCAAATCGTTCCACCACATGAAAATGCGTTATTGCCTGCTTGCTGTTCTTCTCAATCACCGTATACATTTTACGATCCTGAGGATCGCGTCCAATCGGTGCATCAATGGTACCTTGATCATGACTCAGGTTGCCATGGACCAAAGCATAATATTTGCGCGTAACGGAATGCTCTTTCAATTGGGCGGCCAATGAGGCGTGTGCCTTGTCATTTTTGGCTGCCATTAACAGACCGGAAGTATCCTTATCAATCCGATGAACAATACCTGGTCGAATCTCGCCATTGATACCTGATAAGTCCTTGCAATGGGACATCAAGGCATTCACCAGCGTCCCGGAAGAATGACCTGGAGCCGGGTGCACAACCGTCCCCCGCGGCTTATTTACGACGATGACATCCGCGTCTTCATAGTACACATCGAGCGGTATATCCTCAGGAATGATCTCCGTGGATTCCGCCTCCGGTATAGTCAGCGTTACGCGATCTCCCGTATTTACTTTATGATTCGCTTTTACAGATTCGCCATTCACAAGGATATGTCCATCCTCAATCCATAACTGGATCGCACTGCGTGAATACGCTTCTCCAAGCTGCTCTTTGACAAACTTATCGATTCTGTTCTTCTCAGCCGCTTCCCATTCATACGACTGCAGTTCAGAATCGATCCATTCTTGATCTTCCAAATTCATAGCTGTTCCTCTTGCTCCTGACCTGTACTGGATGCCTGCTTCTCTCTGCGAATATCCAGCAGGGAATCCAGCACAATAAGAATAACACCGATCACAATGCATGAATCCGCAAAATTAAAGATCGGAAAAGTATACGAACCAAAATTTAACTGCAAAAAATCGACAACCTCGCCACTAACCGCACGGTCCAGGAAATTGCCGACTGCGCCGCCAAGTACCAGCGAGAGTGCAATAGACAACATTTTCTTGCCTGTACGCCTTATTTTTTGCAAATACCAGATGATACCCACAACCACAACGACTGTAATCACGATAAAGAACCAGCGCTGCTCCTGCAGAATGCCAAATGCTGCGCCACGATTACGGCTCGACGTAATGAGGAAGAAGTTGCCAATTACCGGAATCTGCTCACCGATCATTAATTGAGTGGCGATTAAATACTTCGTTCCTTGATCAATTAGAAACGCAACCAATGCGATCAAAAAATAAATCACGCGGGAATTCACCTCATTTTTTCTTTTCCCTGCTGAATTTATCGGCAGGATTCACCACATGCAAGACCTGTCTATTGTAGCATAGCAAGAGGAAAACCGTCCATGCGCGAAAGGATTTTCCTCAGGTAAAACGCAGCGGTTTTGCGCAAAATATCGCTAAGACGAATTCTCTAATGACCTCGCCTCTAGAAAGGAGTTACCGATATGTCTCATTTATCCGAGCAGCAGCTCACTGAGCTTAGAAGCAAATTGAATGAATCTCGAAATGAAATCCAGCATCGGTTGAGCGATAATAACCACTATGGGCTTGAGGATTCTCTCCGTGATACCACGAATGAACTCTCGACGGTGGACAATCACCCGGCTGATCTCGGTACGGAGGTATACGAACGCGGTAAGGATCTAGCTCTTATCGAGCATAATGAGCTGCAATTAACCCGTATTGAGTCCGCTTTGCAAAAAATGAACGATGGAACCTATGGAATCTGCTCCACCTGTGGCAAGCCGATCAGCTTCGACCGCCTGAGTGCTATTCCTGAGACTGCTTATTGTAAGGAGCACAGCCCGCAAACCGTTCATTCAGTAGCGCGTCCTATTGAAGAGCAATTTCTGTATCCTCCGTTCGGCAGAAGCAGTCTGGATGAACACGAATATAACGGATTTGACGGTGAAGATGCTTGGCAGATTGTTGAGAGCTTTGGAAGCTCCAATACACCAGCGATGGCGGAAGATCGGGATATATCGGATTATAACGATATGGAGATTGAAGCTTCGTCAGAGCTGGATGGCTTCGTCGAACCGCTGGAAAGCTTCGTCGCCACCGATATTTATGGTGAGAATGTTTGCTTTTTCCGCAGCAAGCGCTGGAAACAATCGATGGATACCGGCGACTATGTGGATGATGACGAATTGGAAGGCGGCCCTAATACGTATTAAGCTCAAGCTGACGTTGAACAATCCGGACAATATCGGCAATATAATCTCCAATAATCGGTAAATTCAAAGCTCCTAGCACCTGTAAGACATAAATAATCGTCGCCGCAAAAAAAGTAAACCCGATGGCGATTCCTACCCCACGTGCCGTTCCTGACAATATATTCAGCCAAATTAGACGCCAGGGTCGATTCAGCAGCTCGGTATATTGAGCAATCCGCGATTTCTCCAGCTGCTGCGTCCATTGCAAGGTCAAACGATACATCTCGCTCATCTGCTCCTCGGGTGTCCCCGGCGGCTTATTAAACGGATCCTGATCTTCTACTTCTGTTTTCTCCGGGCTGACATTTGGCTTTCCTTTACGCCGAATCATTCCGGGCACCTCCGTTACACGTAAAGAAACGAGCCTGGGTACTGCTTTTCGCACCCCAAGCTCGTTCTTTGGGTTATTTGTTATTATAGCCTAAGTGGAAGTTCAAAATTCCGCCTTTGATCACGAAGTAACACTGTAAGTTTGTTCGACTTCGAATCTTGAATTCAGCCGGGGTCTCCGGTGCTCTCGTACAAACTGCGTACGCTCCGCTCCTCTACCCCTAGCTTCATCCAACCTTCTCGATGCTGAAAACCGGAATGTTTGAACCTTTATTGAACTAGGAAGTTCAAAATTCCGCCTTTG
>NZ_QJOT01000015.1:0-99897 GCF_013393165.1 Paenibacillus sp. 79R4
GTATTAGGCACGCCGCCAGCGTTCGTCCTGAGCCAGGATCAAACTCTCCAATAAAGTGTTACTCATTGAAAAGAGCGATTAGCTCATGTTGAATCTGACTAATTTCTTAGTTTTCACTTGACGTGAAACCCGCTCACTCGTTGTTCAGTTTTCAAAGATCAACTTCGTTTTTAGCGTCGCTGCGTTCTCAGCAGCAACTCTTATAGTATATCATGTCCATTTCAGAAAAGCAACAACTTTTTTAAGCTTGTCTTTTCTAAAATCAACCAGCCGTTTGAAGCGGCGTTTAATCAATATATCAAATATTGCACCCAAATACAAATTGTAATTAATTCCAAATAAAAATACAGAAAAGGCCGGTCACCCCACGGGCGACCAGCCTTTAAAATACTTACTTATATTAATGACATTATTCTGCGCCAAGGAAAATGTAGCGGCAGAGGATCAAAACAGTCAGAATCCACATCAACCAGTGAATCTTAACTTTGTTCTTGTTAACCATGTTGCTGAATACAGCAAGAATTACGTAAGATACGATACCTGCCGAGATCCCGTTAGCAATACTTCCGGAGAACGGCATCAGGATAATGGTCAGGAATGCCGGGAATGCATACAGGAAATCGTCCCATTCAATCGACTTCACTTGACCCATCATCAATACACCAACTGTAATCAATGCCGGAGCCGTTGCAGCGGATGGAACTACTCCAGCCAGCGGCGCAATGAACAGAGCGCAGATGAACAGGATTCCCGTAGTTACGGAAGTCAGACCTGTACGTCCGCCTTCAGCAACGCCTGCCGTACTTTCCACGAAGGAAGTGATCGTACTTGTACCAAGCACAGCACCCGTACTAACGCCAACTGCGTCAACAAGCATCGCCTTACCGATCATCTTCTCGCCTTTTTCCTTATCCTTCATCAACCCGGCCCGTGTAGCCGTACCAACAAGTGTACCAAATGTATCGAACAACTCAACAAAGGTAAAGACGAATACAATTTCGAGCAAACCAAGCTTGAACGCACCTGCGATATCAAGTTTGCCGACTGCTAGGTCGCTCAGGTTAGGGAACCAAGTTGCATGCGACAAGCCGCTTACGTCAGTAACTCCCATCGGAATACCAATCAAAGTTGTTGCCACGATACCTATTAATAAAGCGCCTTTTACACGCATTGCCATCAGAATAGCAATCAGAATCAAACCGATTAATGTTAATTGGACATCATGACTATGAACAAAATCGCCAAAAGCAAAGTTAATGCTGCTGCCAGGAATCGTAACCGTTGCATCTTCAACTCCCGACAAGTTTGCGGCGATCAAATTACTCATTTTCAAACCGAGGCTTGCTACGAACAAACCGATACCCACCGTGATAGCGGCTTTAAGACTTTGTGGAACGGCAACGAGCAGCAATTGACGAACCTTCGTAATCGTGAGGATGATAAAAATGATACCGGAAATAAATACGGCCCCAAGGGCGGCTTGCCAAGTGATTTCTCCTCCAGAGCTAAGAACAACGGTCATGAAGTACGCATTAAGTCCCATACCAGGCGCAAGCGCGATCGGGATGTTAACGAATAATCCCATAATAATTGTAATCAGGCCCGCCCCTACCGTCGTTGCGAAGAAAACACCATCAGCAGGAATACCAGCTCCGTTTGGTCCAAGGAACAACGTGTTGACGAATAAAATATAGGCCATCGTCATAAATGTCGTAATACCCGCGATGATTTCAGTTTTTACATTTGTTCCGTGTTCCTTAAGCTTAAAGAACCGATCCATTGTTAAATTTCCCCCTTAAAAGTGCTTGTTCAAAAGCTATAGCTTAAAATAAGTCAGGAACGACAAAAAACCCGGGTTGTTACTAGCTTCCCAGGTCACTTGCTGAATAGAAGAAGCGCCGGGAGAATAGAATTCCAAGTCCGTACCCCGCATCTGGCGGATAAGGACATGATTCTATATATCGTCCGGAGTTATTGCCGGTGCGCCTCTTCTTTCCGTAGCCAGATCATTTACGGTGACCTCGTAGAAACTTCCGGGCCAATTCCCGGAATTATACGAAAAGCATATAGAAATTTGTCGATAGTTCCTGTAACAGCAGCTCTTTACTTGAAGATTTGCTACATGGACTATTCTAGGCGCGAACAATATTCTTGTCAACATGAAAAGCGAATGTTTTTGGATGTATTTCTTTTTAATGTTCGTGATTTGTCAAAAAATTAGTAATTTCTCCTATAGTATTGTTATATTATCCTGTATCCATACCACAAAATATTAGAATAAGACGATATGTTGTCATATTACATGGTCTAAGATGAGATCAAATACAACAAAAGGAGTGGTAAAAAATGGAACTATATATTTTGGAAAGCATTCGCACAAATAATTTTACAGACCCTGACATGTACTCAAAAATTACGGGGGTGTGGCAGAGCATACAAGCTCGGCCCGAGGTCGCGAACACGGTCATTTTCGGCGTATACCACAACTATGAGAGTAATTACAAAGGCGATTACGATCTTTCGATTGCTACCTCTTCCTTCAGTACAACTAACAAGCTCACTATATCTGAACAAGGTTATGAAATTTTCAAAGTAGACAGCTCCAAAGACAATGGTGTATTCGAAACCTGGCAGCAGATTTGGGCTTTAGAAGAAAACGGGGAGTTAGACAGAGCTTACACATTCGATTTTGAAAAATACGATATAAATGGAGAGATTGAAATCTATATTGCTATTAACAAAGCGTAACCACCTTAAATCTAGACAAGTGTCTAATTCCCTTTACCCTGTATAACTATCCAATACAAAACACTAATTGTGACTCTACCTCCCTCTTTTCAGGACAGAGTGTCTTGTTAAAGGTTAAATTCATGGATATCCCAATCAAAGCAGGCTTCTTTCGGCTAGGATAGTGTTAAGCTATGAAAATGTCTTTAGGACAGGGGGCAAATACGATTTTATGATGATCTTGGAAAGTATATTTGGAGAGACGATAACTTCTTTATTTCTTCCACCATCTATGAAAATCTCTATCCTGAAGGTTCCAAACTTGCCGATGGCAGAAAGTAAGTGATCTTATCAATATCAGTTCAAAATAACAAAACGATTAACCCTGCCCTCCTTTTTCTAACTATAAAAAAAGAGGTCAAGCAGGATACTTTCATTAATAATGATCCTGAGGGACAGACATCGTATTGAAAGCTAATTCTAATAAAATAATTATCATAAGCGTCAAGACTAAAGCAGCACGGTGTTGACATTATGGAAAAGAATAATATATTAGTGAAACAGTTAAGGGCTTTGGAATTAGTACAGAAAGCAATATATCATTGGCTACATTAAGTATTGATCCACTATCAACTGACAAAGAGTGTCCAAAAATGGACACTCTTTGTCATAATGTTTCATTGGTTCTTAGTTACCCTATCTTTAATTTCTTCCTTAAATGCTCTCATCTTTTTACCAAACTCAAACAATAAAGTCGTTAAAATAGTTTCGGAACACTACTTAAAAAGACCTGAGTTGTCAATTCATGAACGAACTTTTTTAATATTTGCTCTATTATCCTTATTGTTTTTTTGTAAAGGTATATTCTTGCCACCTGTTTAAGCGATATATACTGATATCAATGTACTTCTTGGCTCTGCCCCGTACTTCTTGATTTAGTCTGAAATCCTCGATTAACTCATTAATTTGGGCTATAAAAAAACTCCCTTTCATCTGGTAAATAACGCAGATAAAAGAGAGTAACTTTTATCATCCAATGGTTGCGGGTGCAATGGGAATTGCATTGCCTTAAACACTACAAACCCTTGTGACCAAGAATTCACGTCGTTTCAGATCATCATTTCTCTCAGTTTATTCCCACTCAATCGTAGCCGGTGGCTTCGAGGTAATGTCATACACAACGCGGTTGACATTCTCTACCTCGTTGACGATCCGTACCGAGATTTTCTCGAGCACATCCCAAGGGATACGCGCCCAGTCGGCGGTCATGCCGTCGATGGAGGTTACAGCGCGGATGCCGACGGTGTAGGAATAGGTGCGCTCGTCGCCCATGACACCTACACTCTTCATATTAGGCAGAGCGGTGAAGTATTGCCAGATTTCGCGGTCAAGGCCCGCATTGGCAATCTCTTCACGCAGGATATAATCGGAATCGCGAACGATCTTCAGTTTGTCTTCCGTTACATCGCTCAATACGCGAATGGCCAGACCTGGACCCGGGAACGGCTGTCTCCAGACGATTTCCTTAGGCAAGCCGCACTCTTCGCCAACTTTACGAACTTCATCCTTAAACAGCGCCTTCAGCGGTTCGACTAATTCGAACTTCATGTCTTCTGGCAAGCCGCCAACGTTGTGGTGAGACTTGATCGTCTGCGCCGTCGCCGTACCGCTCTCGACAATATCCGTATACAAAGTACCTTGAGCCAGGAACCTAAAGTCATCAAATTTGCTGGATTCTTCGTCAAATACGTAAATGAATTCGTTACCGATAATTTTACGCTTCTTCTCAGGATCATCCACTCCAGCCAGCTTCGAGAGGAATCGTTCGCGAGCATCAATCTTGACCACTTTCATATCGAACTTGCCAACAAAGGTCTCCATCACGCTCTCAGCTTCGCCTTTACGGAGCAAGCCGTGGTCGATGAACATACAAGTAAGCTGATCACCGATCGCTTTATGAATCAGCATGGCTACGACAGATGAATCTACCCCGCCGCTTAATGCGCACAGTACCTTCTTGTCGCCAACCTGGTTGCGAATATCTCGAATGGTATCCTCAATAAAGGTCTCCATGGACCAGTTGCCCTCGCACTTACAAACTTCATACAGGAAATTCTTAATCATCTCATTCCCGTGCAGGGAGTGACGAACCTCCGGATGGAACTGAACCCCGTACAATTCGCGCTCTTTATTAACGAAGGCAGCGATAGGTGCAGACCCTGTCCAACCCCCTAGTGTAAATCCTTCCGGCATTTGTGTAACATGATCCCCGTGGCTCATCCATAATGTCTGTTTTGTATCCAGACCCTTCACCAAAGCCAGATTAGGGTCAAAATCGACTTCAGATTTACCGTACTCACGTTTGTTCGCCCGCTCAACCTTGCCTCCAAGCTGTTGCGCCATCAATTGCATTCCGTAGCAGATTCCGAAAATCGGAACACCGATGTCATAAATAGCCGGATCGATATGTGGAGCATCTTCTGCATATACACTAGCCGGTCCGCCAGAGAACACGATGCCCTTCGGCGCCAGCTCGCGAAGACGCCCCACCGGGGTATTATATGGCAACAATTCGCTGTACACGCCCAGGTCGCGAATCCGTCTAGCGATTAGTTGGTTATATTGTCCTCCAAAATCCAGAACGACAATGATTTCATTTGGCTTATTCATAACTGGCCTCCCTCAATTAATGACAATAATTATACGCAACGACGAAAGATGTCGTCAAGGAAGATCATGAGGGAGATCGCGGTAACGATATGCCAAATCTCGGCATCTCCTCAAAAAATGCATACTTTCATGTCGCCCCAACCTGACCCTTCCATAATAGAGGTTTTCCCAGTTCATTATAAAATCATCCAATTCGGTATAATTTTCTCTGTTCCCAGCTTGCACCAAAGTCATGTACTCCCGTGCGGTCATAGCTTGTGGCTTAAGGCCAAAGCATCGATATAACTGACGCCAGACGATATCGGCTGCCAATAGCAATTCATCGGAACCAGGAAATTGTCGGCGCGGCTTAAGGAGATAGAGACTCAACAAAAGCGCGTTCCAGCAAAATAGCTCCCGACGATAACTCCAGAGCAACCAGACGACAGCGGGTATACTGCACAGCACAATGGTCCACATGAGCAGATTCGGCGCAATCCTGATCCAGAGCATATGGGCCGCCATAGACAGCCCTTGCTTCATTTGGTGTGCAATCCGGACTGCTTGTTCCATGATTAAACCCATATCAAGTTCAGAAGACGTCTCTGCGATATTCTCCTGGCCAAATACGGATAAGCTCTCAAAGCCTGGCGTTGGATCAAAGGGCACCCAGCCTAGCCCAGGAAAATAAACTTCTACCCAAGAATGAGCATCCGAATAGGCAACGTCATACTGATTACTAGTTGTCGCTATAAGTTCCCCGGGTGCGAAGCCTTTGACCCATCTGGCGGGCACCCCTCCACTTCGCAGCAAGACGGTCATCGCCGTCGAGAAATGATCACAATACCCGCTTTGGCTCTCGAATAGAAAATCATCCACAAAGTCATGACCGGATGGGGGGAGCGACGTATTAAGATTGTACGTATAGTTGTTCTGTAAATAGTTCATAACCGCAGTAACTGACTCATACCGGTTCGAGCCCTGCCCGACCAGTTCGGTCCCCAGACTCCTAACGCGTAACGGCAATTGCTGAGGCAATTGCAGCGACTGCTGTATGGTTGCCTCTTCTCCAGGATCGGCGATACCCCCAGCTTGCTTCAATTGATCCAACGTATATTGCTGCGGCTGTACCCTTACTTTATAGCCATACAGCTTCTCATTTCGCTCCAATTTGCTAAAGGCCGCATTCGAGGATGAATCGTATAAGATACCGCTGTCGGCCTTCTCCTCCAGATTCTCATCGACATATAAACGTCCGGTTCCCGTGGGCAGGCCGCCCGTAAACAGAGGAATATCCCTGCTCTCCGGCTTAGAGAATATAACAGTCTGTTCAAAAATAGCTCCCGCCTCGCTCGTCTCTCCGGCCTGGGCACCGCTAGAAGCCGGGATTGCGGGGGCATCCCCCACATTTTCAAGCAAAATTCGGTCTGTACCGGACTCCAGCCAGCCTTGTCCCGTATATACATTTTTACTCTCGCCGCGCCAATATGTACGATAGGGCGAGAAAGCCGTAAAGTATCTTTCATGCCGAAGGCTCAGAGCAGACCCCAAAGTGGAATCATCCTGGCCATATCCAGACATCTTATACGCCTGGGTTTGTCTTTCCCCGAGCCGTTCGCCATTCCAATTCTCCCAGGCCCGGATCACCTCATTCCAGGCGATCTCTCTTACGGGCTTCACGGGCATGCGGATAGTAAGAAAGGCTGTCCCTAACAAGCCTGCCAATAAAAAAACAGCACTAACTGCGAGCCAAATCCGCTCCATTCCTCTTGTTCGCAGCTGACCTGCAAGATTCCGATGTCCTTCCGCTCCTAAAACCTGCATTGGCATTCGCCATGAATGGCGCAATGGCTTTGTCTCTGGGAAGGACAGACCCCCCGTTATAATCTGCAGTCTTTGCCTGAACAGGACTAGCTGCAAAAGCAGCCCCCAGCATAGAGTGCGGACAAGGCCAGCATATATATTCAGTTCACCGGCTATTTCAAGCGCCAGCAAGTAAACAATCGATGCTACGAAGAACAACATCGCGCTCTGCCTGCCAAAGGCCAATATTTGCACGGAGGATACCAACAGTGTCCAGCCGATAAGAAGCAGCAGAGCACGCGTCTCGATGCTTACCTCGTATAACCGGCCTGATTGGACAATATCTGTAAGATCATTTCCCAGCAGCTGAGCATAGCTGGAGAACCATCTTCCCCCGCTTCCCACCCCATACAGGAAGTACAGAGACGCACTGACCAGCAAAGGGTATAAGCCAAACAGCAGGCCCTTTGGCAAGTTCAGGCAGCCGATGAACAACAGTGCACCTGTGAGCATCATAAACAGAGTGATGACACGATAATGATCATCACCGATCAACTTCTGCAGCGGAAATAGCCATTCCGAGAACAACGCAAATAGCAGCAGGGAGATCACACTTCTGTTCACCACTAATTGGCGGAATGAAGCAGGGCCTCCTGCCTGTAATGGTGCAGCGAACACCGTCAGGTTATCCCCTCTGACCCTTCCTTCCAGATTAGGCGCTGGCATGTCCGTCCCCCCTGTCATTAGCTTTCGCGGACACCCATGAAGCCAGGTCAACGTAAGGGATGCCCACACGCTGCAGTCGGGCTAACCACGTTCCACGCTCCGCCTCACTGCTAGGTATCGAAGACCAGATCTCTAGTTTCACGCCCGACTCCGCCAGTTGCGTAGCTACAGATACCAGCTCGGAAGTCACTCTTCCCGTGATCAGGGTATGGATCACCCCAACACGGGAAGTCATCGCGTCAACGGGAATGACAAGACGGGAAGCCGAACGATCGGTTCTAACTCCTGCCAACAGATCAAGCCCTTGCCGAAGCCCCTGAAGGGTGGAGACGATGATCGCTTCGGCGGATGCTCCATAACGAAGCTCTATCTCACTGCCACTGGCTTCTCGATCAGACATCTCGGCTGTCTCGTTGCGAAGAAGGTCCGCAGCTGCTTGAACGGCCAGCTCAAAATTAGCCCGTACCGGAACCACCGGACGGCCCTGCTGCGCTTCAGGCTCATACGCGATATGCCGAGTATCCAGCCATAAGCAGCGAGTTTCCTTCCCCCTCACATCTGGAATCCGGGCCAGCAGCGTGCCCGTCCTCGCGGAGCCCTTCCAATAAATGCGATGGAGTGGATCGCCTGGCAAATATTCACGAATACGCGCTATAGATGAACTTGTCTCCATATTTCTAAGAATTGCACCTGAGGTCATCTCCTCATCACCAACGGGATGTACCTCTTTGCCAGGGTAAGCAGCCAGACGCGAAGGGTGAACATAAATGGTATCGTCCATGACAATCCTTCGTGTCCGTTTGAAGTAACCCAGCGGGTCACCATAACTTACGTACACCGCTTCTGTTCCGTAAACTCCTCGCCGTGGGTTCGTTATTACATATTTTACGGTGTGCTGCCTGCGAAGCCCGCTTAGCAGCAAGCTCCCATTTTCGTATTCTTGATCCGGATCCATCCGTTCAGCTTGCATCGCCAGCTTGTCCCTTATAAGCAGCCAGGGGACGGGAATTCCCCCCGCAGCCTTAATACGCAAAGTCACTTCTATAGGCTCCCCAGCCTCTGGTTGTAGAGGCAGCCAGGAGCGTTCTATCTTAACGGAGCGTGGTCCCAATAATAGAATGACCACTCCCTGAAATATCAGCAAGCCAAGCAGCAGGCATAAAAAAAGCAGCGTTGCTCCTCCCCGCCAAATGTACAGTGCGACCAGCAGTCCAGCCGCCAGTGCATACCATAACCCATTCCAAGCCCTTTCCCTCATGACGGGACACCCGGAGCACGATGAAATACAGGAACCGGTATGCCATTTAATAGGTCAGCGATGACCTGATGGGGATTCAGCCCGGAGATTCTTGCTTCGCTATTCAGCATGATTCGATGTGCTAATACAGCTTCCGCTACCTGCTTGGCATCATCAGGGACCACATAGGTTCGTCCTTGGCAGAAAGCCATAGCCTGGCTCGCTCCCAGCCAGGAGAGCGTGCCCCGCGGGCTAATGCCCAGCGAGATCTGCGGATGACGCCGGGATTTATCCGCCACTTCTACCAAATATCGCTTGATTCTATCATCCACGAGCACCATTCTGACATGGCGCTGGATCGCCATCATCTCTTCCGGCAGCAATATTGGCTTTACCACTGCTGCCTGCGGGTCGCTGAAGCGCCCCAGCATCTCTATTTCTTGCTCCGGTGCCGGGTAGCCAAGAGACAACCTCATTAGGAAACGGTCTAATTGAGCCTCCGGCAACCGATAGGTTCCCTCATATTCCAACGGATTCTGCGTTGCGAATAGCAAAAAAGGCTCAGGCAGGGGACGGGTAATCCCGTCTACCGTTACCTTTCGCTCCTCCATCGCCTCAAGCAACGCGGATTGAGTCCGCGGAGCGGCCCGGTTTAATTCATCAGCAAGCACGATGTTGGCATGAATCGGCCCCTGCTTGAACTCGAAATATCCGGATTGCGGATGATACACCGTTACCCCGGTGACATCGGCAGGCATCAGGTCGGACGTGAACTGAATCCGTCCGAAGGTACCGCCTACGCAGCTCGCCAATGTTCTGACCAGCATCGTCTTCCCAACCCCGGGCACATCCTCCAGCAATACATGCCCGCCGCATAACATCGATACGAGAATAAGTTCAATTTCCTTTCTTTTACCGACAATGACACGTTCCACCCGGTTCACCAGGCGCTCAAGCAGCTCTTGAGCCAGTTCTTGATTCATCTCTACTATTCCTCCATTTCCGGCGATTCAATCTATCAACCAGTATCGCCAGAATCTAGCAGGAATAGACCTATAAAGTATAGTTAACCAGTCGTCCCTAGCCTCGTCTAATTGAAGCGTTTTGAAAAAAACGCACAACGGAAGCATAGGCCTTAGTGCTGATAACCAGCCTTTTGGAACGAACCCCTTAAGAGAGGAACGCTTCATCTGGCCCTTACAAGCCGTTCCTCGGTGGTAGAGGAAGTGGAGAGAATCGGATGTCCTGTCGCCTCGAGAATGGAGCGCAGCGGTACCCAAATGGCTCCGTTCTTTCTCGTAATTGAGATAGATTGAGCCTTCTCATTGCCATCGGCCAAATCGGACTCGGTCATGATCACATTTTCTATCGTATCGATAATAACCTTAGATTCTCCCCAGGTAATGACGGCGCTGCGATTCGGATGATCCCAGACCACTTTGGCCCCCAGGCGCTCCATCACTGCCCGCAGCGGAACCTGGTATTGCTCTCCCTGTAAGTCGTACTCCCCGGCGGCCAGCTTCGTCTGTACGCCACCAGCCTCTACATACAGCGGCAATCCGGGAGCGAACAAGGATGCGTTTGGCACAATATGACTATCAATCCAGGCCTGGGATGGGGCAGATCGCGTTGTACGCTTCATCTTGTCGGAGATCGAAAAATGCACGGACGGCTGCTCTGCTGACAGCGTGCGGAACATGTACCCTTGTTTTTTGTAGAAATCGATAATTCCTGGAAGCGCCTTGACCGTCTCCGCGTGTCCCGCCCCGTCATGCATCAGTACAATCATCTGATTCTTCAATTTATCCGGAGTACTGTTTCGTAAAATTTCCGCAGCCGGTACGCCCTTTCGCTTGGAGTCCCCGCTGTCCACGTCCCAATCAAATATTTTATAGCCGGCCTGCTCCATTAAATCAAAATAGGTCTTGTCAAAATGATCATAGGTACCGCCTGGGGCTCGAACCAGCTCGGGACGTACTCCGGTAATCTGGCGCAGCACTTCCTCTGTCTCCTTAATCTGGCCCCAGAATACATTGAAGCTCTTGTACAGCTCGCTGTATTCATGATTATAAGTATGATTGCCAATCGTATGACCTGCCTCAACAATCCGTGTAATAACCTCTGGCATTTTCTTGGCGTTCCCCCCCAGGACAAAAAAAGTAGCGGGAACATTTTCTTTTTTCAAAATTTTTAGCACTTGATCGGTTAAATTACTGGGCCCGTCATCAAAGGTAAGATAGACAACCTTGTCTGCCTTATCGGATTGAGTCATCGCAGCCGGCGTCCCAGCGGTCAGCGTCACCGCTCCGGCAACCGCTTTATCTGAATCCAGTCCTGATAAATCCGACTCTATACTTGAGCTGTTATTTACAGCAGGCGCTGCTTGCCGCGACTGTGTAATCTGCTCTTCATGAGCCTTATCCAGCGCTGCTTCCCCTGCCCCAGCCACCGTCTGTTCCGGTGTAATCCTGCTCTCCAAGGCCCCGACCTGTTTGGAGGAATAGGCCGAAGCCTCCATAATCCCCGCCTCCCGGGAGATGAAGAGCGAGCTTACCGCAAATACCAGCACTACAAAAAGGATTGGAATCATCACAAGACTGGAAATGAATCTTCTTTTCATTTATTTCTACCTCCGCCGTTTATATGAATCATTTTGCATCTGGTAGATTGTATGTCGGGAAGTATAGAAATAGACTTCTTCAATGAATCCTGGTAAAAGGATCATTCAAGAAGTCTATCGCTGTCACACGAAGTAATCCGGTGAAGTTCCTGTTAGGAGTTGAAATTCTCGTCTTTCGCGGACTTTCGATTCGTTATTTTATATGCAAGGCCAATGCAGGCTGGGATCAAGACAGGTAAAATAATCAAGCTTAAGAGCAATAACCCTGTGATCACGACAATTGCTATTTCGATAAGTGACAATACCCCCGAAGGCATTAAGGCTGCGAAGGTCCCGCTCAATATGATCGCTGCAGAGATAACTATGCCACCTATATGAATTGCTGAGTCCGTTATTTTTCTATCCGGTGAACCCTCGGTTTCCCGATACCGCATCATCAAAAATATGCTGTAATCAACGCCTAAAGCGATAAGCATGACAAAGGAGAAGAACGGTATATTCCAGCCCATTTCGGAAACGCCCAGGAACTTGTCAGTAATCCATTCGCCGATTCCAAGCGACATCCCGTAAGTTAATACCAGTGAGCCAATAATTAGAAGCGGCTGCCAGATGGAGCGTGTGATTAAAATAAGAACCAGGCCGATCCCCACCAGCATAATTACAGCTGTACGGCTGAAGTCGCTTTTGGAGAGATCCCGCAAATCCAAGTTTTGCGAGGTTTTACCACCAATCGCGATATGAGCATCACTTAATTCTGTTCCCTGAACAGCAGATTGAACCTGCTTATCCAGCTTCTCTACCATGTCCATAGCTTCCTCTGTAAAAGGATTTACATCTAGAATGATGAGAACTTTGGTGCTCTTCCGATCCCTGGACATAAACATGTCTAGCGATTGCTGGAACTCTTCCCCTTCCATGACCTCTCGAGGGATATATAATTTGCGGGATGCCTCCGATTCCCCCAGATCACGCAAATATTTATTGGCATCATCAAGCCCCGAATGAATCTGCTTCAAGCCTTCTGTACTATCCGATAATCCCGATTTCAATTGATCCAGCTTGCCCGTTAAATCATCCAATCCAGTCAGCATTTGCTGTTGTCCTTCACTGATTTGCCCGAGTCCGGTTTCAAGCAGGGAGGTTTTATCCGATATTTCCGCTGCGCCTGTTGCGCCCGCTGTAACCCCGGCCTCCAGTTCTGAAGCAGCTCCTTGCAATTGTGCCGCACCTTGTTGTATCTGCGACAAAGCACCATTAACCTGTGTCAGAGATGTATTGGCTTGCTTGAAAGCATCCATCGCTGATTCATATTGGGGGGTCAATTGCTTCAGTTCCTCTGTGAATTGGGTTAACTGCTGCTTCGCGCTCGCGGCAACGGCGAGTGTGCTTTGCACATCCCCATCTTTGGCGAGCTCAGGCTTTTCCTGAAGCAGATGATTCATCGACTGTTCTATCATTTCAAATCCCTGCTTTGCGCCATCGATCGCTTGACGAATGGACGCAAATTTATCGCCGAAGCTTCCTAATCCGTTGGCTAATTGAACATAGCTCTCATGCAATTGATTGGCTCCCTTGGCAAGAGTCGTCATTTGTTCATTTAATAATGCCAGCCCTGCCTTTAGCTTGCCAGCGCCTGCGGCTCCATTTTGAAGTCCAGACGATAACTGAGTCAATGCTTCTCCTAATTGGTCTGCACCCTCTTTTACGGCCTCAGTTCCGTCCGCCAGTTTCTGCACCTCGTCCATTCGAGCTGAGTCGGTACTGAGCTGTGACTCGGCCGTAGATAATCCACCCGATATTTTGCCAATCCCATTTTTGGCCTCATCAATCCCACTGTTCAGCTGCTGACTTTGGTCGTCAATATACAGCTCATCGATTTTCTCACCCATCGGCCGGGTCACCGAATAAACCTTTGAAATCCCATCGACCTTGGATATTTTATCTACAATCTCATCAAGAGCTTGCAAGCTTTGCGGATCCTCCAGGGAATGCTCTGATTGAATGACAAGATTAACCGGCGAGGAAAATCCCGCTGGAAAGTGATCCTCAATCACAGTAATCCCCTGCTTGGAGGCATACGAGTCATCCACCTCAAGAAGATCGTTGTAGCTGAACGAATTACTGTAAGTCAAAATACATGGGATGCTAATCATCGCAACAATCACAATGCTTGCGACGGGACGCAATACAGAGTTTTTAGCCAGAAAGCCCCATAGGCGATTTTCACCGTGACCCTTAAACGTTTTGATCGGCCAGAACATTTTTTTGCCGAGCAGCGCCATAAAAAACGGATTTAACGAATTCAGCGCGAGCAATAACACAGCGATTCCAATCGCTACGGCGGAAGCAGAACGATACACTTTGAACTCGGCCAGGATCAGGGTGATAAAACCGATGAACACCGCTGCACCACTGTACATAACCGTTTTCCCTGCTGTTTTAAAGGTCGCTTTGACAGCCGCTAATACATTATCCGCAACGCTTAATTCTTCCTTGAATCTGGAATAGAGCAATATGTTATAGTCCGTCCCTATACCGAACAGCACGATAACAATGAACACCTGAGTAAAATTAGAAAACGGATAATTCAATTGCTCAACCAGATTCCCGACGATCGACATCGACACCAAATACGACACACCGACGGTCAGCAGTGAAATGAGAGGAACAATCGGCGAGCGAAAGACAGCGATTAATACTATTAAAATAAAAATGATGGCAATCAGCTCTGTTTTCTTAACCCCTGCCTGAACCGATTGGACAAAGTCCTCGATAATAACGGCGTTACCCGTCAAATAGGATTCCACATGATCTACTTGCAGGTATTTATCCAGCATCGTCTTCACTTCATTGATCGTATGATCCTGCTTGTTCACACCGATTTGCACCAGCATCGTCGTCCGGTCTTTGGAGACAAGCTGTTCCACCATCTGCTTATTATTAAATGGAGACAGAATCTCCTGAATGCCTAGTTGATCTTGATCTATAGTTAATCGTGTAACCGCCTGTTCAATAGCGTTTCGCTGGTCTTGGGACAATGGCGCCTCGCTCCCGCTATGAAACACTGCGATGAGATCATACTTCTCCTGCCCCGTATCAGTCATCTCGCGAGTCAAAACCTTGGCAATCTCACTTTGAGTCGTATCCGGTATGCTCACCTGCCCCTTTTCACGGATCAACCCATTCAAATCAGGCATCATCGCTATAGATATAACCGCAACTATAATCCATGCCATAAGTGTTCCTGTACGCCAATTCAGTATTTTTCTCAATCTCTCCATCTCCTTCTGGGAAACATTACGGAGTGAACGTTCATTCCGTTTTCCTTTTAGTTTATAGGGAATGAATATTCATTCCGTTTATAGTAAAGCTATAGAATCAATTGATTCTAATAGCGTTCCAGCAGCATTCCTCAATTCCGTCAAGCAATTCCTCAGTCCATTGAAGAACACCATATTGTATCAGTTTATTCAATTGAGAATAGGCCCCGTATACAATGGCGATTAGTCCTTGCGTTGGGAAGTGGTCCACAATAATCCCCTGCTCCCTGCCTTTATCAAGAAACTGGCTCAAAAAATTCAGAAAGCTTCGGAACATCTCCCGACTCTGATCTGTGAGATAATGCCCCGTACAATGCGACTCAATAAATGTGACCAAGTAAACATCCTGCTTCGTAAGTTCAATCATTTTTTGAAAAATATGATGAAATTGCTCCCGCAGATCAGTGCTGCTATACGGAAAATTCTCTTTAATTTTATTTAAGAAGCTCTCTAGGCATGATTGGAACAGTTCATTAACCAATTGTTCTTTATTCTCAAAATATCGGTAAATCGTGCCTGCCCCCACTTGAGCCTTCTCCGCAATCATCGGTATGGTTGTTCCATCATAACCACGCTCTGAGAACAGAGCCAAGGAGGCATCCATGATATCTTTCTGCTTTTGATTGGACATGTTTTCACCTCATCCATTCGGAATGAATGTTCATTCCGGTATTTTACGCCTATTATAGGCTTAACCTTTTAGATTTTCAAGCTTTGAGCTTTAAAGGCTTGTTTCTTTTATTGCCTCCAGAACCAGCTCTACATGCCCCTTCACCCTGATTCCGCGCCATTCGCGGACCAATCGTCCTTCTTCATCAATTAGAAAGGTAGAGCGTACGATCCCCTCATATTCACGGCCATACATCTTCTTAAGCTGCCATACGCCGAACATCCGACAGACCTCATGATCTGCATCCGATAGCAGTAGAAACGGAAGGTTCTGCTTCTCCACAAAGCGGTCATGCGACTTCACCGGGTCCCCACTAATACCGAGCACAACCGCATCTCGCTCGCTAATAGCACTATAATTGTCGCGAAAATCACAAGCCTCTTGAGTACAAGCTGTAGTCATGTCCTTCGGATAGAAATAGATTACAACCTTCTGTCCGCGGAACTGACTTAAGCTGACTTCTTTGCCCCCGTTAGCGGGAAGGGTGAAATCCGGAACAGGTTGTCCAAGTTCAACTGATTGCCGATTCATAAGAAAATCCTCCTAAAAGAATACTAACTCACATAAATTGATTGTAACTCTAAAAAAAATTATAATGGTTAAAGTACTGCCATCAAAATGAACTCATCGTTTTTTCTGAAAGGAACGAAATTTATATGACAAAACGAACTAAGCGAACCATCCTCTGGTCGCTGCTCGCGGTCCTGGTCATCGTTGTCGGATTTTTGGCTTATTATTTCACCGCGATTTATAACCAGGTAGACCACTTCCAGAAGACCGGCGAAGATTCTCCATTTTATCAGGTTAAACCGACGGAGACAACCAAGACCCCGGAACCGCCAAAATGGGAAGGCACCGACCGAGTGAATATTCTGCTCATGGGTGTTGACGCACGTGGTCTCAAAAAAGGCGAAGTTCCACGTTCCGATACCATGCTGGTAGCCTCGCTTGATCCGGTAACCAAACGCGGGTACTTATTCTCGATCATGCGGGACACCTATGTCAAGGTCCCTGAATATGGCATGAATCGAATTAATACGGCGATTACTCATGGCCCGAACACAGCCATGAAGACGGTCTCCGACTTACTAGGCATTCCAATTCAATATTATGTATATACCGACTTTCAAGGATTCATCGAGCTGGTGGACGCCATCGGCGGGGTGGATTTCTATGTAGAGAAAGATATGCATTATACAAGCAAAGCGGATAATCATGAATACGATATCGATTTGAAGCAAGGACAACAGCATCTGGATGGCAAAACAGCGCTGCAATACGTCCGTTTTCGGCATGATGCGCTCTCGGACTTCAGCCGTACAGAACGGCAACGTAATTTTTTGACAGCTGTGGCCAATAAAATGATCTCGACGACCTCCTTGCTCAAGCTGCCGTCCATTCTGGAGAAAGTCAATCCATATATCGATACGAACCTGACGATTAACGATATGTGGAAGCTGGCCAATTTAGGCTATTCCAGCAAAATGATGGCCAGTGAGCAAATCCCGCCAATGAGCCTGCTGATCGAGAAGAGTGTTGGCGGAGCCGACGTGTTGGGCGTTAAGAGTGATGAAGAGCTCAAGGCTTATGTCCAGGAAGTATTCAATCGAACGGAAGACACCTCTACAGATGAGCAAAACAGCGGGAATGACAGCAATTCTACGACGAACGGCGGCAGTAGCGCGCCGAAGATTAAGAATGAAGCTGCGGATACTTCCAGCGGGCCTTGAGCCTGAGGAGACGGGCAAAACCTGGATTCTATGCTCTGGAAGTTCTATTAGAGGTTGTTTAAAAAGTCCGCTTTTGATAAGAAGCCGATCGCAGTCATTCCAGGATGAATGACCGCGATTCTAAACCGGACTTTTTGAACACTTATCATTACCTACTGTGAAAGGAAGTTTACTCATCATGAATAGGAAACAATCCGAAATACTATATGAAGAAGCGCTTCAGCATATCGTAGGCGGCGTCAACAGCCCCTCCCGCTCTTTCAAAGCGGTTGGGGGCGGGGCGCCCGTCTTTATGAAAAAAGGCGAAGGCGCCTACTTCTGGGATGTTGATGGCAACCGGTATGTTGACTATCTGGCCGCATATGGCCCAATTATTACTGGACATGCCCATCCGCATATCACGAAAGCAATTACTGAAGCGGCGGCAAACGGTACGCTTTATGGTACGCCTACCGAGCTCGAAATTCAGCTTGCAGTAATGCTGAAAGAAGCCATCCCGTCGATGGATAAGGTCCGCTTCGTCAATTCCGGTACAGAAGCTGTTATGACAACAATCCGCGTAGCCCGCGCTTATACCGGCCGCAACAAGATCATCAAATTCGCCGGCTGCTATCATGGCCATTCCGACCTTGTGCTTGTTGCTGCAGGCTCCGGTCCCTCCACGCTTGGTATTCCAGACAGCGCTGGTATCCCGACAAGCATCGCCCATGAAGTTATTACCGTTCCATTCAACGATGCGACCGGGTTACAGGAAGCACTGGAGAAATGGAGCGACGACGTTGCGGCTGTCATGATTGAGCCCATCGTCGGCAACTTCGGGATGGTCATGCCGAAGCCTGGCTTCCTTGAGGATGTATGCAGGCTGGCACGCGAGCACGGCGCGCTCGTCATTTACGATGAGGTTATCACAGCCTTCCGCTTCCATTACGGCTCCGCCCAAACTTATGCGGGTCTGGACAACCACGAGGCGATCAAGCCGGATCTGACTGCTCTAGGCAAGATTATCGGCGGGGGCCTGCCGATCGGCGCTTATGGCGGCAGCAAAGAGATCATGGAGAAGGTTGCTCCGCTTGGCCCGGCTTATCAAGCCGGAACGATGGCCGGCAACCCGGCTTCTATCTCCGCCGGCATCGCTTGTCTAGAAGTGCTGCAGGATCCTAATGGATATGAGGAAATGAACCGCCTCACTGTGAAGTTGACTGATGGTCTTGCTGAGTCCGCCAAGCGTCATGGAGTACCATTAACCATCAACCGTATTCGCGGCTCCTTCTCGACGCATTTCTGTGACCATCCGGTAACAAACTATGATGAAGCCCAGGATACAGATGGCGAAGCATTTGCCGCCTTCTTCCGCGCTATGCTGAATCGCGGCGTGAATCTCGCTCCATCCAAATATGAAGCCTGGTTCCTGACGACGGCTCATACCGAAGCAGACATCGACTTCACACTTGAGGCAGCTGAAGCTTCCTTCAAGGAGATCGCCGGCAAATAAAAAATTACATCCATTTAAGCCCCCTGTGGCCCAGGTATTTTCCTTGGACTGCGGGGGGCTATTTTGTGGGGTAATAACTAAAGAAAAGTAATAGGAACAGCAAAATCTAATATATTGAGCTTCTTTTATTAAATTCTAGTGAATCCGAGGATGGAGTGATGACATTTTAACTTCTGTATCCAGAGTATCTCAATCGAAAATATCAAGATTACCGATTATAGTAATGTAGCCAATTCGTTGAAGAAGCAGCTCGTAGGTTCTACTTGTAATTTTCGGAAGTCCCGTTCTATCAAAAAGATCGGCGTCCCTGTGGACGCCCCTTGCCTCACGGCGGATTTGCAGCTCACTCTAACGAAACGTGGTATCGCTATTCAGGCCCAAATGAGCCTTGAAAAAATATAACGAAACAGGGTATCGCTATTTAGCAAAAATAACTGCTCATAGCCCAGAATTAGCCCAAATAACGATATGATGTTTCGTTAAATTTTATACACGCTTGTTTTTGAGCAAATAACGATATGACGTTTCGTTAGAAAATGACCGGGACCCTCGTCCATCTACTCACCAAACTTCCCCCCAGCGTCAAGACATCAGTCATTACAGCAAAATGAGGCGCCCAAATAAGGACGCCTCATTTACTGCACAGCTGTGTAACTATTAACTAATCTGATTATTTCGCTTCAATTTTATCAAAGTAATTCTCCTGCACGAATTGTGCAGCTACATCAAGCTGTTTCTTCGAATCCGTATCCTTCTTCGAGAATGATTCCTGGACTACATTGGACATCGTTGCATAATAGTCCTGTGTGCCGAATTGAGCTTCCGGTTTGCCTTCCAGCAAGGAGAACAGGTTTGGATCGTATTTATATACGTTGTCGTACTTGTCATAAATCGCTTGGATCTTGCCTGCATACTCGGAATCTTCCTTGAAGTACTCAAGTGGCGTAGGAACATAATACTTACCTTCTGCCTTGCGAGCATTAATCGTATCTTCAACCGCCTTCAAAGAGCCCTCTGAGAAATAATCAAAAGTAATATAGCGGAAAGCCATCTCTTGCTCATCCTTGGTTGCGTTCGGGTTAATAACCAGATAGTTGCCGCCTAAAATTCCGTAGTGCTTGCCGCCAGCTTCAGCAGCCGGCATCGGATAGACGAGCACATCCTCAGGCTTCATGCCACCTTCATTCAAAGCAGCTTGAACGACGTCAAATGCGCCCGCAATAACCATTCCTGTACGTCCTTGTTGGAACGAGCTTACGGCATCGCCCCAGCCGAGAGCCCAGTCCTGCGGAATTGCATTTGCTTCCCATCTCAGCTTCTTATAGAAATCGAGGGCTTTGATACCTGCATCGCTGTTAAATACAGCCGTTACTTTGCCATCTACATTATTCTCAATATCCCCGCCGGCCTCGAACAAGAAGTTCGTCCAGTTCCATCCGGCTTCGTTGCCTTTGCCCATTGGGGCAATGCCTGAGATCCCTTTTTTCGGATCAGCAACCTCTTTGGCTGTATTGTACATATCATCCCAGGTCCAGTCGAGGGCAGGAATGGAAACTCCTTTATCGTCCAGAATCTTTTTGTTCACTACAGTAGAGGTAATATAACCGTTTTGTGTTATACCAAATACCTTGCCATCCACGATGAACTGATTTTGTATAACAGGGTTAATCTCGTCTTTATACTCCCAACTGTTCCAAAGATCCGTAATATCAGCGACCCAGCCTCGTTCTACCAGGAAGTTCGCTTCTGTAGCCCAAGTGTTGTAGAAGGTTGGGGCTTCGTTGGAAGCCATTTTTACGCCGATTTCATTAATATCGTATTGCCAGTCATCCTTAATGATTGTGACATTCGGATACATCGCTTGGAAGCGGGCGATCTTGTCATCTTCTTGCGCACGAAGCGTCGTTTCATCCGGCAGCGGATAATGGATTTTCAGCGTCACTTTCCTCTGTGTAATGTCATCCTTCGGCTCATCCGTCGCTGTGTTAGTACCGCCGGTATTGCTTGGAGTATTTGCTCCTCCGTTATTAGCCTGATCGCTTGCATTGTTCTTTCCGCCGCACGCTGCGAGCAGTGAACCTAGCAGCATTAGGCACATCAGTACTGCTGAGAACTTGCGCATTGAAACTCCCCTTTTCCATAATTGTTGTCAACTGCTACATTTTTATATTAGAAGATTCCCGGTGTAAGGACGATGTGTATTCATATGGCGATCATGTGCAGCACTACGCTAAATGTAAACGCTATCTCCACTCTGCTTACCCTTTGACGGCGGTCAGGCTGACGCTGCGCACAATGAACTTCTGGAATCCCAAAAACACGAAGATCGGCGGAATCATAACCATGAACAGAATCGAGAACTTGATGCTGCTGTCCAAGCTCCGCGCATTAATGACGTATTTATATATTGCAGTAGCCAAGGTATATTTGTCCTCCGTATGCATAACGAGCGATGGCCAGAACCAATCGTTCCAGGCAGTGGAGAAAATGAAAATCGATAATGTGGCAAAGATCGGGACGGACAGCGGAATAGCTATTCGCAGATAGCTCGTCAGCTCCGAAGCACCGTCAATCCGCGCCGCTTCAAAGATTTCCGGGTGAATGCCATCAAAGAAATTCTTCATCAGCAGGAAGTAGTAAGCATTTGCTCCCGCAGGCAGCCAGAAAGCCCAATAAGAGTTGAGCAGTCCAAGCTGCTTCAGATTCACGAAGTTAGGAATCATATAGCTTGTTGCAGGTATGAACAAGGTAAGCAGGATAAAGAAATAGATAACCCGGCTATACGGAACGCGAATTCGCGATATACTAAATGCTGCCAGACCGAGTACCAGAATCGTCATCAACAGATTCCCGAGGAAAATAAACACCGTATTCTTCAGAAAAACCGGTAAAGCAATATAGTTCCAGGCTTTGGAGAAATTCTCCCAATGCCAGGTTGTCGGGAAGAACTTCGGTGGAAAGGTATTGATCTCAGGATTGCTCTTAAGTCCGTTAAACATCGTCATGAGGATGGGATATAGCATCGTAACAGCCATTATGGCAATACCCAGAACCATGATTCCATAGACGATCTTATTCACCGGCTTCTTCAAATCGGATGGTGACAGGATGCCTCTTTCCATATTAGTAATCCTCCCTGTTCATCTTGAATTGAATGACGCCAAGGATACCCAAGACGATAAACATCAGTACGCCCAGCGCTGTACCCGCTCCATAGTCCAACTGAGTAAATGCATATTTCACTGTAAAGAGCGCATAGGTCAACGTAGCCTTGTTCGGGCCGCCATCCAGCAAGGCCAATTGAGATTGGTAAGCCTGTGATGTACCGATGACCTGCAGGATGAGCATCAGAACAATCAAGCTGCGCATCGATGGAAGAGTAATATATTTAATCCGGCTCCACACTCCGGCACCGTCGATTTCCGCCGCTTCATACCAGTCCCGCGGGATACTCAGTACCCCGGCCAGATAGATCAGCATCGCCGAGCCGAACTGCTGCCACGTCTCCATGAAGACGATCGAGATCATCGAGAAACGCCCGTCGGATATGAACGAGATCGGCTCAACGCCGAACAAGCCAAGCAAGGCGTTAATCGGCCCAACCGGATCGTACATCCATCTCCACATGCCATAGAGCACCACGCCAGGAACGACGAAGGGCAAGTAGGCGGCTATGCGGGCAAAGCCCTGAAAGAACTTCAGCTCCGATATAGATATCGCCGCCACGATCGGCACCCAGAATCCGATGACTAACGTAAGGAACATAAAATACAATGTATTTTTAACGGAAAGCCATAAATCAGGGTTGTGGAATATTTTGGCATAGTTATCAAATCCGACAAAAGAGTTGCCCTTTACGAAATCGACGTTGTAGAAGCTATAGACGATCCCTTTAATAATTGGAACCCATAGAAAGACGATAAAAATGACGATAGCCGGAACGAGAAAAAGATACCCCCACATGTACTTTTTCCAGTTTGATGTTCTTCGTACTTTTTTGAGCTCTTTCTGAGGCCCCTTGACCATGTTTCCTGGTGAAACCACCGATTCCTCCATGAGTTTCCCTCATTTCTCTTTAGTGTCCAGCTTTCATTTTAGAAAATCATGGGGCTCCGGAACAGGTGTAATACTATGCGAAGTATAGCTGTTCTTACTTCTTCAGCTCACTGGGACTAAGACCGAAATACTTCTTGAAAATTTTACTGAAATGTTCGGGAGATTCGTAACCAACGCGCTCAGCAATTTCATAACGACGTAGATCCGTATTGAGCAACAGCGACTTGCTCTCTTCCATCCTCAGTTTGATCACATACTCCCACAGATTGTATCCGGTGTTCTTCTTGAACAGGAAGCTAAGATAATTAGGGCTGACATGATTCTTCTTCGCGACCTCGTGAATCGTCAAGCCTTTCTGTCGGTAATGATCTTCGATATATTGCTTGGCGCTGTCGACAATCCGGTTATTCTGTGTCGTTAGTTCCTCGGCCGTCGGGTCCTGGGCATAATTGCTCCAATTGAAGTCCCCGTAATAGAACACATGGTAATCCCCATGCTTCCCGCCCCACACAATCGCCTTATCCGCTTGACGATCCAGCACAGGCAGAAATTCAGCCCCTTTTAAAATCTGGCTAATTCCGATAATGGCCGGAATATTTAAGTACTTCTGCACATGATGATGCAAACTTCGTCCGATCATCTCCAGATGATTGATTTTATTTATATCCAGCTCTTCATACTCTGTCTCGTTCCACTGCAGCAGAATGCAGATATCTTGCTCATCGGAATAGCAGGTCAATACTTTCTCTTCTTTATGTAGCAGCTCCTCGGCCACGTTCCGCGCGGCATAGTGTAATAGACGGATGTCCCTCTCCGAATAGAAAGCCTCACCCTCTCGCGGAATATCAAGCTTCATTCTTATCACAGAGAAATAAGGCCCCAGCAAGCTTGACTCCGCCAAAATATCCTCAATATCCTCCTGCTGAGACACCGTTCCGTTCAACAAACGTTGCAGAAGCTCGTTCTTCTCCGGGCGAAATTCCTCCATTCGAAAATGATCCGTATCCGCAGATAAAAACTCATCGATTTGCACAACAGGCCGCTCCATTTTCAGCAGGGCATTGCGGACGGAATCCAGGAAATTTTCACTATTCAGCGGTTTGATCAAATAATCCTTGGCCCCGAGTCGCAGCGCCATCTGCGCATACTGAAACGTCTCGTGCGCAGAGATAATAATCGTCTGCACCCATGGCTTAACCATTTTGGCTTGCTGCATCAATTCGATCCCGCTCATCTCTCCCATCTGGATATCAGTCACAAGCAGATCGATCTCCTCCATACGAATATAATCGAGAGCTTCATGTCCGCTATAGGCAGTGTACACCGCCCCAATATCAATGCCGGAGCCGTTCAGAAGCCCAGCCAGCCCTTTGCAGATTAATGGTTCATCGTCAACGACCAGTATTTTGTACATTCTCTTCTCCCCCTGTGCTTTTTGAGTTCACTTTGGATCGCGAAGTTAATCAGGAAGCGTTATTGACATCGAATCTTGAATTCATCCGGGCCCAAGCGGATGCTTACGAAGTTATGTTCCCTGCTAAGGGAATATCTCAGGTGCTCACGTACAAACTACGTACACTCCGCTCCTCACGCCCTAGCTTCATTCAACTAAGCCTTTTGAAAAAAAACGTACTTCAGAAGCATAGACTCCGGTGCCGAATACCCCGAACTTTTTGAATATTAACGCCTCATGTTATGGCTGTTCTCGCACGGACTTTGGAAGCTTTAACATAACCCGGGTCCCGCCATCCTCACGCCTCGAATATTGAAGTCCATAATGGACTCCAAAATGCAATCTGATTCGCTGGTGGATATTGCGTATTCCATAGCCAAACGTCGGGTCCGGATTCTCTTCGTCAAGCAGTCGATTAATCAGCTCGCAATCTACCGGCTTGTACCCGTTATCTTCTATGAATATAAATAGATTTTCCTCATCCGAGGCAGCACGAATCACAATCTCGCCGTCCTCCCCCATATGCTTCACACCATGAATAATGGAATTTTCGATTAAAGGCTGCAGCGTGATTTTCGGAATGGAGATCGGCAGAAGCTCCTCGGGAATATCGATCAAGACCCGGAACTGATAATCATATCTATGCTGCTGTAATTTGATATAGGCAGAAGCATGCTCAAGTTCCTCCCCAAGCGTAATCAACTCCCGCCCCCGGCTAAGGCTGATCTTCATCAGCTTGGACAACTCTTTGATCATTTCGGCAGAGGCGGTATTCCCTTCCATTGTACTTTTCCAATAGATACTCTCCAGCGTATTGTAGAGCAAATGCGGATTAATCTGCTGATACAGAATCTGCAGCTGGGATTCCTTCTGCTTCAGATCCATCGTGTATTTATAATGAACCAGCGCATTTAACCGCCGCGCCATATCGTAAATGCTATGCATCAGTACGCTGATCTCGTCCTTTTTCTCCCTGCTTGGGGTCTCCGGAACGATATTCCCCGGTTCATAACGTCTGACGAAGTAAACCAGCTTCTGAATGGGCATCATCAGGGATCGCCAGAAATAGAGCATGAAGATCAGGCTTCCGGCAAAAAAGACGATCGAGATCAGCTGGATTACCTGCTTGATCTCCTTCTGCTGATGCAAAAGCGCTTGTACTGGAACTTTATAGACCAGCTTCTGCTGCAATACATGGTTATAATTAACGACGTAAATATAATCGCTGGTAATGACATCCTTCACGCCGCTGGTTATGCCCATATCCGCAACCTCCGGCGGAAGCTCCAGCACGTCCTCGTGTTCATTGCTCTGAGCGCTCAGAACGCGGTTGCTCCAATTTGTAAAATAAAGCTCTCCCTCCGGCAGCGATACGGTCTGCAGCGATTCCTGAACCCGAGCGTCCAGATTTGTAACCACCAAAACCCCAATCGTGCCATTTCTATAGATATTGTTGATTGCCCGGATATAAGCAAGCGTTCTTTGATCGCCTTGGCCCTTGGAAGGCGGCGACAAATGATCGATCAGCCGCAAATACCCTTTTCCTTTCTTGTCGACAGCCTCATCGAACCAGTCCGGCTTCTCGTCGTCCGAGAAAAAATAGACTCCCGATTTTTTCGGCCCTGGATAGAAGGGAGCAAAAAAGTAAGTGTTCTCCGGATCATACACATAGAGCGAGTAATAGACTGGCTCCCGCTCATCTGTCTCTTGCGAATACGTGGTCAGTAAATTTTCAAGTTTTTCGTAATTTTTCACCCTTTGCAGTATTGTTTCATCGGTAGAAAGCGGATTCAATTGCTGCAATAGAGAGTTTTGAAATACCGTTGAAGTCACCTTGTTCACTGCTTCAATGTCTCGATTAATCAGTCGGAAATTTTGCTTATTCAGCTCGATATAGGCGTTGGTAACATGACGCTTCAAGATTTGATCAGCCTTGTAATTACCGTAGGCATTCAAAATTAATAGTGGAATAATGATAATGAGGAATAACAGGAATAACTGCTGCTTTACATTCATTCGATTTAATGGATTATTTAGTCTATATTTCAATCGCCGTTCCCCCCTGGCACTTGAAGCGGTAGTCCAACAACCTCCACACCCCTTTCATCCAACTGAAACGTTATGAAAAACGCAGATCAGAAGCATGGGGTTCGGTGCTAAAACCAGTCTTCTTGTTGAACACACACTATAAGTGTAACAAGAATAAAAAATATCAATGGTGTGTATTTCTACGCACATCATAGTTTTTCCTACGATCGGCGGCTATGGAAAATTTCAGAAGCTATCCCTGAGCAAGCAACCACCTCCCCGTATTTCTGTAACGAAACTACGGATCGCTATTTCCTCAAAAACACTGCTAAATTAACTCTAACGAAACTACAGATCGTTATTTGAGATTAATTCGGGCTTTTTACAGTCCATTCCCTAAAATAGCGATACCTAGTTTCGTTACATTTTAAAACGGCACTTTTGGACCTAAATAACGATATCCAGTTTCGTTAGAGTGCGAGCGTTTCCAGATTGCATAAAAAAAGAAGCTATCCTCAAGTAGTAAAAACACTACTATCGGATAACCCCTTACTGGCTTCGTATAACGGTGGTCAACCCCATTTAATCTTCCGGCCATCCATGCTCTATATTCAAGCTCTATTCTATACTCCCGTTCAGGCTCTATGCACTATTCCCATCATACTTTATCCTCTATGCTCAAGCTCTGCACACTATACTCATCATACTTTATCCTCCATGTTCAAGCTCTGCACACTATACTTATGCTCCGTTCAAGCTCTATACTCATACTCTATCTCTATCTCTATGTCTAGCTCGCCAAATTTATCAATCAGCTCTACATTAACCCTACCATTACCCGCCATACATGACCTGAAATACACTGCACCTATCTGTCACTACCCAACCAGCTCATCCAGTCCCCGGATCACTCTGTCAGCCGCGAACAGCACCTCTGAGCTGCCGATGCCGACTACTCGACAGCCGGCGGCTTTGCCGGCTTCCACGCCTGCTGCCGCGTCCTCGAACACGACGCAGTCCGCTGGAGCGAGACCAAGCGCTTCGCTGGCTGCCAGGAACACCTCCGGGTCCGGCTTCGCCTTGGACACCTTCGTACCGTCGATCACCGCGTCGAACAGCTCCGCGATGCCCAGCCGATCAAGAATGAACGCCGCATTCTTGCTGGCTGAGCCAAGCGCAATCTTCACGCCCTGCTGGCGCAGCTGCTGCAGGTACTCCTTGGCGCCCGGCAAAATCTCGGCCGGCTCAAGCCGTGAAATATACTCGACGTATTCTTTATTTTTCTCCTCAGCCATTTTGAGTCGCTCCGCTTCGCCTGCCTCTACACCGCCAATCTCCAGCAGGATTTTCAGTGATTCCACCCGGCTTACTCCTTTGAGCCGTTCGTTACCCGCTGCTGTGAACTCAAATCCGAGCCGTTCAGCGAGCGAGCGCCAGGCCAAATAATGATATTTTGCAGTATCGACGATCACTCCGTCCAGATCAAAGATCGCCCCTCGCATCGTATCCAGCATTTTTCCTCTCCCTCTCTATCAAGTTAGTTATTAACGGCTTTCCCGCTTTCCGGAACGTTACTTCCAGCCTGCTACTGCAAGGAAACAGACAGAATCTGGCCCGGGGCCGCCATTACGTTCTCTAAACTAGCTGCAACCTCCGAATCGGCTATCTCTGTTTCCTTGCCTAGCCGTCGCTCAATTCGGAACTTGATCGAAACCTGATTCTCTTCCGCAGCCTCTACCTTCACTTGATCCGCTTCGATCGTAACGGTGAAGCTTGCCCCTCTCAGCCGCAGCGGGAAACTGACCGAGCTCCAGGCTTCAGGCAAGGATGGGGCAATTGAGACGGCTTCTCCGTCGAACCTCACCCCTGCAAAACCGAGCACCGCAGCCATCCACGCTCCCCCATTCGCGGCGGGATGAGTTCCTCCGATATACAAATCGCCGACATATTGCTTCGAGTCCCCGGTCAGATCAATGGTTGCTGTGCGTTTGAAATACGGGTATGCCCAATCCGATAATCCGATATCTGCGGCTACTAACGCATAAATACAGGAGCTTAAGCTTGAACCATGCTCTGTGCGGGGCTCATAATACTCCCAGTTGCTCCGCTTGATCGCTCTGCTGAACTTATCCTTCAACAGATGCAGCATCAGAACAACGTCGGCCTGCTTCAAAATTTGCGTCGTCGTCGCTAATCCATTGCCGCCGCCAAGATATTCATGCTTGTTCAGGACTCGAGATTTCAACTGCTCCAGCGTTACATCCTCAAGCGTGAAGTAGCGGTCGAACTGCTCGATCACTCCGCTGCCCTCGGCAGGCTGCGGGATATACAAACGATCGTGCATGTCGCGAAGCTGCTCCGGCTTGATTCGGCTGTCCCCGATAAGAGGCTCGGCCACGTCTGGGTATTTACTCTGTAAATAATCATGAACCTGCAAAGCAATATGCAGACAACGCTTAACCATCGCGTTTGTGAAGGCGTTGTTACTCACCCGCTCATGATACTCATCCGGTCCGGTCACATCCAGAATCTCGTAACGGGATTTAACAGAATTATAGTAAGCATAAGAGTAGAAGAAGCGGGCGCATTCCAGCACCGTCTCCGCCCCACCGTCCAGCAAAATGCGGTCATCTCCGGTGAAGATAAAGTACTGCCAGATGCCGTAAGCTACGTCCGCGCTGATGTGCACTTGCTTATCGCGGAAATAAGTCCGCATCGGACGTCCGGTGAACACATCATTGACATTGAACAGGGTGCAAGCATCATCCCCGTTCTCCTGGCTCTCCCAGGCGTAGAACGCTCCTTCATAGCCGTATTCCGCCGCCTTCCTGCGCGCACCATCCAGTGTATGAACCCGGTACATCATCAGATTGCGGGCGATGTCTGGCTGGGTATACAAGAAGAACGGAAGCATGAACATCTCCGTATCCCAAAAGATTGCGCCTTTGTAGACCTGTCCTGATAAGCCGCGCGCCGGGATCGACAGCTTCTCCGAATGTCCCGGAGCAATAATATGCAGCTGGTAAAGGCTGTAGCGAAGGGCAAGCTGAGCCTCGTCATCCCCTGCGATGCGAACATCAGACTCCTTCCATTTTTGCTCCCAGCAGTCTGTATGTCCGGCATATAGTGCCTCGTATCCGCACGATGCTGCTTCCTGGCTATCCTGGAATGCCGCTGCAATGGTATCCGTCGCTTCATCCAAACCGGTAAATACAGACACATACTTGTAGAAGGTATAGCGCTTGCCCGCTTCTGCCTGCAAGCGAATCTCTTTTCCGAGGAAGTCGTCGGTGTCTATGGTGCGCTGCTTCCCGAATCCGCACGCCAGGGAATGGCTAACCGAGACCGGAATGTTCAGTTCATGCGTCCAACCGGTACTAATCATTGTCTCTCCCTGCGTACCTGCCTGGATTGTTCCCTCCATCCGCTCCAGATGCGGACCATTGATATCCCATATCCGCCTGTCGATCCCTGTGGTGATGATTAACTCGCCATCCTGGCTGGCAGTTATCGTTACGCGATTGACGAGCAAGTGCAGGCGCTGCAAGCTGCAGAAGCGCTCCGACTCAACAGTAACGGTTCCGCCGCCCTTAGCCGGATATACCGTCCTGCGACGATGAACGCCGTGGCGTATATCCAGCTCCTGCTCATGTTCAAGCGGCTCACGCTCAAGCACGCTTAAGGTAACGCCGTCGCATATCACTGTGGTGGACAAGCCGTTTGGCGCGCTGATTGGCTCACGCCATTGATCGCCTACTTTATCGTATAATCCGGCCATAATAGTTGCCGTTAGCTCAGATCGTGTGAACTCATCCAACGTACCGCGATAACCCATATAGCCATTGCCGGTCATAAATTTATTGCCGCTGATGGCGATTCGTTCCTGATTAAAGCCGTTTTCTCGAATGACCCAGCTCATTCTTCAGCCCTCCTTCTTCAGATCCAGCTCGATCCCTGCCGGACCCACGATATAGTCCTGACCATAGACTTGGATCGAAGCGGGCTCGCCGCTGCGTACACTAATCTTCACCCGCTGCTGGTTCACATCGACCGCAAGCTCGGTTCCCTGATAGGTAATCGGGAAGGAATATTGGCTCCAGCGCTCCGGAATCGTCGGATTGAAGATCAGCTTATCCCCATCCGAACGCATCCCCCCGAAGCCGTACACAATATTCATCCAGGCCGCGGCAATCGAAGTCGTATGCAGTCCCTCTCTCGTATTACGATTATAATTATCGAGATCAAGCCGGGTGGCGAATTCGAAAAATTTGTAAGCTTCCGCAGGTCTGCCAATCTCCGCAGCCAGAATCGAATGAATCGATGGAGACAGCGACGATTCATGGATGCATCTCGTCTCGTAATAATCGTAATTAGCCCGCTTCGCCTCGACTGAGAACTCGCCGCTGTACAGGAACATGAACATAAGCACATCCGGCTGCTTAATCATGTCATAGCGATAGAGACGATCATAGGACCAGTGCGAATAGAGCGGGAACTCGGTCACCGGGATCGAATGAATATCCAGATGCGGCATATCGAAGAAACCGTCATGCTCCTCGTAGATTCCCGTCTCGTCATCATAAGGTATCTTCATGTTGTCAGCCTTGTTCTCCCAGTCCATCTGCTCCTGCATCGTCAACCCCAGGCGATCCGCCAGCGCTACAAAAGCGGACAGCTCAGCCTGCTCCATCTCACCAATCGTCTGCAGCGTAAACTCGAACAGCTTCTTCGCCATCAGATTGATATAACAGTTGTTATTCACCATAAGCTGGAACTCATCCGGTCCCATAACCCCGAAATAACCGTATTTGCCGCTCTTTTGTCCCCACTGCCCACGGGTTGCATAGAAACGGCTGATCTGAATCAGCATCTCCAAACCTTTTTCATATAAAAATGCCTTATCGCCCGTAATGTTTACATAATGACGAATTCCATAAGCTACGGCCGTACCTACATGCAGCTGTAAATTGGAATGCTGCCACAGATCGCAGCTCTCCGTCCCATCGATCGTCGCAATCGGATAGAACGCTCCTGCACAGTCCAGCTCCTTCGCCCTCTCCAGCGCCTGCGGCAAGGTCTTGTACCGAAATTCCAGCAGGCTGCGCGCCGCCTTTGGATTATTAAAAATATAGAACGGCAGACAATAGGACTCCGTATCCCAGAAGGCCAGGCCGCGATAAGCTTCCCCGGTCAGCCCTTTCGCCCCGATGTTAAAACCCGGATTGTCGCCATGATAGGTTTGATACAATTGGAAAATACAGAAGCGAATCCCTTGCTGGTTCTCAGGATCCCCCTCGATCACGATATCGGAATGCTTCCACACCTTCGCCCAATATAACTCCTGCTGCTCCGCAGCGGCCTGATAGTCCACCTCGGCATACTGCTCAGCCAGCTTCATCCCCTTGAACCAGACCTCATCATCACTTTGCTCCCGATCCTTATCCGCATAATTAATGACCAGCTTATCTACTACAATTTCTTCTTCCTTATTTAGCTCCAGAAGGACCTCCTCGCCTATGAAACTTTCTTCACTTAATGCCGCGCTTTGAGCTCCCTCCGGCAGGACAAGCCGATAGCTTGAGAAAAGCCGATTTCCCGTATTCGCTGTCTGGCCCAGCATAGCGCTAATTCCGCGTTGGCTGTCCTGCTTTACATTTTCCCAATATCTTGTGTGCTGATCTTCATGGATTGTCGCAAAGTCAAGCCCCATGATTACCTGGGCTGTACCGGTGAAGTTAAGCGGCTTCAGCACGAGTCTCTGACATCCCAGATTCGACACCTCCATACTTACCAGCCTTTCAAAGACCAGCTGCACGCTTTTTCCATTCTGCAAATGCCAGATAAGCTGACGCGTATATACGCCACGTTTGAAGTCCAGCTCCCTGCGAAAATTCGAGAACTTGCTCGTTCCCATATTAAAGGTTTCATCGTCGATCGTAATGCGTGTATAGAGCCAGTCAACCCCGTTGACCATAAAGCGCAATGAGCGAATGATTCCCTTATAGTGCGCCCCAACCTCACTCTCTTCAAACAATCCATTGAAATAGCTGCCTATTAACGTGTCACCGCTATAACCTTCCTCGGCATAGCCGCGAACCCCCATATATTCATTGCCTAATGAGAAAATAGATTCCGACACCCGGCTGCGCTGCGGATCGAACCCTTCCTCAACGATCTTCCATGGATCAACAACTAGATATTTATCCGCTATCTTCGGCATATTTGATCTCTCCCTATTGAATATAAATTCTGTTCTGGCCACCCTTCCTCCAGATTAGCCAAAACATCGCTCTGTACGAATGTCCAGGTCTAATGAGCTTATGTGTGATCTTACTGAACTTGAACTGTATCGCTTATCTTCATAGGCTATACCTATTAGCAAGATTGGATTTATATATTTAATCAATGCGAATTTATATGTCACAATAAAGATAATTCATTGGAGGAGGTCCGGTTATGGAGGCAAGACAAGTATGGAATGCCCAGCTCTACGATACGAAATTCAGGTATGTATCCGAATACGGCAAGGATGTGCTCGAGCTCTTGAACGCACAGGCAGGAGAAGAAATCATTGACCTCGGCTGCGGTACAGGGGATATCTCTTATGAGATCGCCAAAGCAGGAGCCGTTGTCAGGGGCTTTGATCTATCGGAGACGATGATTCAGCAGGCCCGCCTCAAATATCCGGACCAGAAGTTTGAGGTTCAGAATGCGGCCTATTTCACGGTGGAACGCCCTGTTCAGGCCGTATTCTCCAATGCCGCGCTGCATTGGATCAAAGATGCCGAAAATGTAGTCAAATCCGTCTATCGCGCTTTGGATCATGGAGGAAGATTCGTTGCCGAATTTGGCGGCAAAGGAAATGTGGAACTCATCGTCCAGCACATTACCAAAGTACTTGGCGCGGATTATGGCATCGATGCCAAGCCGCTTGACCCCTGGTATTTTCCAAGCCTCGGTGAATACAGCAGTTTATTAGAAGCGCACGGTTTTCGAGTGACCTATGCCGTACATTTCGACCGGCCTACCAGGCTGGAGGGTGGGGCCATGGGTATGCAGCATTGGCTCCGTCTGTTTGCAGAGGATTCATTTCTATATTCCCTAAGCGAGCCTGACAAGGAGCAGGCCATTCAGCTCATTGCCAAATCCGCAGAACAAGATCTGCTGGTCGGCAATGACTGGTACGGGGATTACAAACGGCTGCGAATTGTCGCCATTAAGGAAGGACGGTAAGATAGGCCGCATCCCCTGCCAGCACAAAAAACGGATACCCCATTTTATCCATGGCGGTATCCGTTATATTTTTTACAAGTATATTTCATTAATCAGACCTTTGCTTCGATAAGAGATCATATAAGTTATGACTTATCGCCATCGCTTCTCTCTTTATCCATATGTCCCGTTTTCCTTAAATAATCATCGTATCGGTCGTCAACTTCCTTGGCGATTTTACGGTATTTGAACGTCTCTTCCACGATTGGGTCAAGCTGTGTCTGAATCCTTACCTCATATCGCGGGGACAAGCGGCGCCGTTCTTCTGCGCGGCGCTCTTCCTCACTAATTGGTTCGCCTTCCGTCAACAGTTCATTCAATTCCCGTTCCAGATTTTTCTCATCGCTCATGGTATTTGAACTCCTTTTCGATCAGAATTCGGTCTCCACAGGATACTTCGCATCGTCTGACCCCTAGACCCCTGTGGCTTCAGCTGTCTTCAGGACATCAAGCAGCTCCTGATGGATTTTGCCATTGGTGGCCACCAGGCGGCGAACGCCAATATCATAAGGATTGCCTACCGTGTCGGTAACGATACCTCCCGACTCCTTAACCAGCAGAGCCCCCGCGGCAATATCCCATGCATTCAGACCAACCTCATAATAACCGCTAAGCCGACCAGCGGCAACATAGGCAAGATGCAAGGCGGCAGAGCCGGCGGCGCGCAGGCTGCGAGTTCGATCCGACAGTGCGGTGATCCCCTTCATATTAATAGGCAGCGCAACCTCACGGTCCGGGTTGAAGCCCACCGCCAGGACGCTGTCCGCGAGTTTGTCATCCCGAGACACCTGCGTCGGGTTGCCATGAACATAGGCTCCCTTGCCCTTCTCGGCAACAAACATCTCATCGCGGATCGGATCATAAATTACGCCTATAATTACTTCACCACGATAGGCCAAAGCAATCGACACACAGAAAAAAGGATAACCTTGCACAAAATTCGTCGTCCCATCGATCGGATCGATGATCCATAAATATTCAGCTTCCTTCTTCGCCTCTGTCAATGCATTCGCGGATGCCTCCGCGCCGGGATCGACACTCTCTTCCCCAAGGATCGCATGATCCGGGAAATGCGTCAGGATCAGCTTGCGAATCATCAGCTCTGCCCCTTTATCAACATCGGTGACCAGATCCTGTGGTGAACACTTCGTATTTATCTCTTTAATTAGTCCAAGCCGGCTCTTAATCCATTCTCCCGCTTTGGAGGCACTGTTGATCGCCACAGCCGTCGGACTCTTGCTTCCTACTACGTATGGAATTTTAGGCTTAGGTTCCAATGGTTTCACACTACTTTCTGATTGATTTTCAACTTGCATAGCTCTTCTATGAATCTTGCAATTTTTACCTTTTTTAAAATATACGCCCCGAATGGCGCAAAGTTGCATCATTTGAGTGATTTGTGTAGAAAATCAGGCTGAATAGCTGCAAATCGATCTGTATTTAATATACCACCATTTATATAAAAAGTCCGTAACCAGCCAAATAGTACGGCTAATTACGAACCTCTCTCACGAATATGAATCAACTAAACACGATCTTCTATTTACAGAGTTCCCGCCGTCAGGAAAATTAAACCTCGCGAAAACTAACCCTGATTTTCCCTCAAAAGCTTGTCCCTCAATATACCCCAGGCATATGAGCCCCATTGACCGAGACAAGCTCCTGAGCGAAGGGGGCCCCAATTACTTGGGCTCTCCGAAGAACATCTCGTAAGCGAGGGCCGTTTGGAACGCAGACTCTTCATCCGTTAAAGGACGTACCAGGTCCAGCTCGACTGCGGTCACCTCTTCACCGTTGAAGTTAATCTCAGCAACACAGGCGGTAATCTTCACAATCGCTACGGCCTTATTGTCCGGGCTATAAGCAATGACCTTCTGCCCGGTCGGGAATACGCGCAATCCCTCCTTGCGCATCTTGCCACGGCCATATTCCAAAAGGTCGAACAGCTCTTGTTCATTCTTGAATTTACACACCGAATTAAATTCCGTCTGGAACCCCATGCTCATCTTCCTTTCCGTCCTGAATTCTGTCTGTTCCCGAACCGTCTCGCCGGATTAATTAATCCCGTTCTCAAAGAACAGATCCTGTCTCTTTGCAAAGCGCTCCATGGCCAGCTCGATCAGTCGGTCAAGCAGCGTCTCATAAGAGAGTCCTGTCTCTCTCCACAATAGCGGGTACATGCTGTATGGCGTGAAGCCCGGCATTGTGTTCACTTCGTTAATCAGGATACGACCGTCCGTCTTGCGTATAAAAAAGTCAGCCCGGCATAATCCATTGCAAGCGATAGCCTTAAAGGCTTTGACTGCCACATCGCGAATGCGCTCAGCAAGCTCGGTGTCCAGCGGGGCCGGAATCAGCATTTGCGATTTGCCATCAAGGTATTTAGCTTGGTAATCGTAATATTCGCCAGAGGATACGATTTCTCCTGGTACGGAAGGCAACGGAATATCGTTGCCAAGCACCCCAACCTCAACCTCGCGGGCTTTAACAAATTCCTCTACGATGACCTTAGTATCATATCGGAGTGCCAGCTTAACAGAGCTTATTAGCTCCTCTCTCGTCTTCGCCTTCGATATTCCGACGCTGGAGCCCAGATTAGCCGGTTTAATGAAGCATGGGTAACCCAGCTTCTCCTCCACCTTCTGAATCTGCGAGAAGCTATCGCGCTCCCATTCACCATCTGTGAAATAACAGTACCCGCACTGCTCAATTCCTGCATCGGCAAACAGCTTCTTCATAATCACTTTGTCCATACCGGCAGCGGAAGCCAATACGCCTGCTCCTACATATGGCATGTTCGCCATCTCGAACATGCCTTGAATGGTGCCGTCTTCGCCGTTGGTACCATGCAGAAGCGGGAAGGCAACATCAAGCTTTGCTTCACCCGTTGCCAGCTTGCTGAACAGCGTATTGATCGCCGCGCTTGTATCCCCCGCGTCCGATTCCAGCTTCAATTGTTCCAACGCGGTAAAAGGAGCGGATTGATTGCCGCCGACTCTCCACTCCCCTTGCTTCGTAATATAGAAAGGCAGCAATTCATATTTCTCGTAATCAAAAGCCTGCATGACTGCCAGAGCCGTCTGTAGCGACACCTCGTGTTCTCCGGATTTGCCTCCGTAAATCAGCCCTACAGTCAATTTGTCCTGTCCCATGGGTAACCTCTTTTCTAAATGTAAATACACGTCTTGATCGCATGAAACTCCCTGATGTCAGAACCGGTCCGCTATATGGAAAAACCGATACACGGTATTCTCAGTCCAGGCATAGGAATCCCGATAGTCCCAGTAGCGATGCTGGCTTGGCGTCGTATGCGCGTTCACCAGCGGCATGCCGCCAGCGTCAAAAGCGGTAACGATCGTACTGTGCTGATATGCACCGTTCCCATCCCAGTCGTAAATAATTACATCTCCCAACTGAAGCAGTTCAGGACGGTCAACGATCTCCGCACGCAAATGAGAGCTGCTATGGGTCAAATATAGCTGCAGGGCATTCGCCACCGCCCAGCTATAGCTCCAGGCCTCCTGTTTGCCTACATATCCTTTATACCACCAGCCCGATTCTCTTTTTCCAGTATAGTTTATTGGGGCTCCGCCTGCAAAGAGACATTGGGAGATATAACTGGTGCAATCGACTTCAAATTGGGCGAATTCCGGATTAAAGCTGTCCCACCAGCGATCTGCGTACAATACCGCATCTTCACGCCGATAAGCTGTGCTTCGCTGGGAACCGCCCGCGCCGAGAATTTGATGATTCAGATAAGGACGGGACGGACCGGCCTTTTCTGTGTAGTCCTGATTGTAGATGGAGGCAACATTCACCGGCGCGCTCCGCTCCGGAACAGGCTGATATACGCGAGACACCGTCCAGCCCTCCCCCTCGCGCAGCAGCGTCAGGCGCTGCTGATCAACCCGCTGCTCCTGGTGTCTGGCTCCGCCTTTATCATAATAGATCTTCTGCAACAGCATCAGCTCGACCTCGAGTTCGCCTGCCCGATGCTCGATCTCACGAATCAGCCGCGCCTTCGTCTCGCATCGGACCGGAGCTGCCCCCCGTTCCCTGTACCACATCTCCAGCTTATGTTTGCGCTCCCCGCTGCGGATCAAGTAATCCAGATCGGTCACGACGGAATCCTCCGTGCGCACCCGGTAATCCACTTCATCCTGATTAAGCTGATTCACATACTTTGTCAGTATTCTTCTCCATTCGTCCGCCATGGTTCTCGCCTCCTTCAAATACATTCCCATTCTATTTATATGAACGCATAATATTGAGTATGTACTAACTAGAGGTATGCGTTTCTATTCAACGCTTCAGCTGGATGAGGCTAAGGGCTGAGGAGCGGAGCTGTATGTTTTTGGAGGAAGCTGGCCTGTTTGAGCTTACAGTTTAAATAGAAGCAACTGGACAAAAAACACTTTACTCACTTCGGTAGGGAAGCTATACTTAAGATAGTGAATATGAAATTGTGTTTCACCTAACGGAACAAGGAGGTACATTCATGTCAAAGAACGATTTTTTCACTGCTGCCCGTCAACTGTCTGTTGGTGGTAAGAATTATCGCTACTATGACCTGCAGGCGCTGGAACAGCAAGGGCTTGGTCAAATTTCCAAGCTGCCGTTCTCGATTAAGGTATTGCTTGAGGCGGCTATCCGCCAATATGACGGCAGAGCTATTACTGAAGAACATGTGAAGCAAATCGCTGGCTGGGCCGAGGGCCGCGATGAGAACAAAGAGATCCCATTTATCCCGGCAAGAATCGTGCTGCAGGACTTCACCGGCGTACCGGTTGTCGTCGATCTGGCGGCAATGCGTGATACCGTGAAGAAAGCTGGCGGTGATCCAAAGCAGATTAATCCGCTTGTTCCCGTCGATCTCGTTATCGACCACTCCGTCATGGTTGATGCTTTCGGTTCCCCTGATGCGCTCGAATATAACATGAACATTGAATTCGAACGGAATGAAGAACGCTATCGCTTCCTGCGCTGGGCACAAACCGCATTTAACAACTTCCGCGCGGTGCCGCCCGCAACCGGGATCGTACACCAGGTTAACCTGGAATACCTCGCCTCGGTTGCCGCTACGAAGACTGTAGATGGCGAGACGGTCGTCTATCCGGACTCCCTGGTCGGAACGGACTCTCATACGACGATGATCAACGGCCTGGGTGTTGTTGGCTGGGGTGTTGGCGGTATTGAGGCAGAAGCCGGCATGCTTGGGCAACCGCTTTATTTTGTAGCGCCTGAAGTTATCGGCTTTAAATTGACCGGCAGCTTAAGCGAAGGTGCGACAGCAACAGACCTGGCCTTGACGGTCACAGAAATGCTGCGCAAAAAAGGCGTTGTCGGCAAATTCGTTGAGTTCTATGGACCTGGCTTAACCAACATCAGCCTTGCTGACCGTGCAACCGTAGCCAACATGGCACCGGAATACGGCGCGACGATCGGTTACTTCCCGGTTGACAAAGAGACGCTTGCTTACATGCGCAGCACAGGCCGCACTGAAGAGCAAATTGCGCTCGTTGAGGCCTACTACAAAGCGCAAGGCATGTTCCGCACCCATGAGACTGCTGATCCCGAGTTCTCGGATCTGATTGAGCTGGACCTTGCTACCGTCGTACCAAGCTTGGCCGGACCTAAGCGTCCGCAAGACCGGATCGAGCTGACTGAGATGAAGAACAAATTCAACGATATTATCCGTACGCCTATTGATAAAGGCGGCTACGGCCTGAGCGATGAGAAGATTGCGCAGCGTGTTCCGCTCACCCATCCTGACGGAAGCACCAGCGAGCTCGCTCCAGGTGCAGTAGTTATCGCAGCAATTACAAGCTGTACGAACACATCCAACCCAAGCGTAATGCTAGGAGCTGGCCTGCTTGCCAAGAAGGCTGTGGAACGCGGCCTGACCAAGCCGGGATATGTGAAGAGCAGCTTGACTCCAGGCTCGCTCGTCGTCACTGAATATTTACAGAAGTCCGGTCTAATCGAGCCGTTGGAGAAGCTCGGCTTCTACGTAGCAGTTTATGGATGCGCTACTTGTATCGGCAACTCCGGACCGCTTCCAGAGGAAGTGGGCAGCGCAATTGCCGATAACGATCTGACAGTTGCTGCTGTATTGTCCGGCAACCGCAACTTCGAAGGACGGGTTCACGCCCAGGTCAAAGCGAACTATCTCGCTTCGCCTCCGCTCGTCGTTGCTTATGCCCTCGCTGGCACGGTAAACATCGACCTCCAGAACGATCCGCTCGGCTATGATCAGCAAGGAGAGCCGGTTTATCTGAAGGATATCTGGCCAACCTCGATAGAGATCAAGGAAGCCATCGCTTCTTCGATTAGTCCGGAGATGTTCCGCAGCAAATATGAGCATGTCTTTACGCAAAATGAACGCTGGAATTCGATTGCTGTCCCTCAGGGTGAGCTCTATGAATGGGATGAGAAATCCACCTACATTCAGAATCCGCCGTTCTTTGAGAAGATTGGCGACGGCATGCAGGATATCGCGGATATCCACAGCGCGAGCGTACTGGCTCTGCTCGGCGATTCGGTAACGACCGACCATATCTCGCCAGCCGGCAACATCTCGCCTACCAGCCCTGCCGGGCATTACTTGAACGAACGCGGAGTGGCCCGCAAGGACTTCAACTCCTACGGCTCGCGCCGCGGCAACCATGAGATTATGATGCGCGGCACCTTCGCTAACATCCGTATCCGTAACCAGGTAGCCCCTGGCACAGAAGGCGGCGTAACGAAGTACTTGCCAACCGACGAAGTGATGTCCATCTATGATGCGGCCATGAAATATCAAAGCGAAGGGAAGAACCTGGTCGTACTTGCTGGCAAGGAATACGGAACAGGCAGTTCGCGTGACTGGGCAGCCAAAGGAACCTACCTGCTCGGCGTGAAAGCTGTTATCGCGGAGAGCTTCGAACGGATCCACCGCAGCAACCTTGTTGGTATGGGTGTCCTTCCACTGCAATTCCAAGAAGGAACGAGCTGGAAGATCCTGAACATCGATGGCACGGAGACCTTCGATATTCTCGGTCTAAGCAATGACGTTATGCCAGGCCAAGAGTTGAAGGTAGTAGGGACGCGCCAGGATGGCAGCAGCTTCGAATTTACGGTAGTCGCCCGTCTCGACAGCATGGTGGATGTGGACTACTATCATAACGGCGGTATTTTGCAGACCGTATTGCGCCAGATGATCAGCGCAACGAACTAATTTTTTTGGAATTATACCCACTTTGCAATATGCAGACCTGCCATTTCCCTAAACATAACATTCAGGGGGAATGGCAGGTCTTTTTATGGTTTACATATATTTATGTTATCTGTTATATTATAAGTATAACAGTTAGAACAAAGAAGGTGATGGCTGTGATTATCCGGCTTGATATGCAATCCGAGCTTCCGATATACACTCAGTTAGTAAATCAGATCATTGAAGGCATTGCCAGCGGACGCTTGAAACCAGGGGAGCCCCTGCCTTCCGTACGCAGCCTGGCCTCAGATATAGGCATTAATCTGCACACTGTCAATAAGGCATACACGCTGCTCAAGCAGGACGGATTCATCCTCGTGCATCGTCAGAAGGGCGTCGTCATTAACCCCGATGGTATGCCGGGAATTACGGAGGACTACCGGAGCAAAATGAGCGGAGAGCTTAAACCTATTGCCGCAGAAGCGATCTGCCGCGGAATGAACCGGGAGCAGTTGCTATTGGAAGTTGAACGAATATACCAGGAAATAACGCAGACAGACAAGGAGAATGATTAATATGAGTACACTATCCTCCCTTTTGATTGCCCTTATATTTCTGCCTATGATGATTTCCTTAACTGCTATGCCTTATTTGACGCGGGAGACGATAAGCTTCGGCGTAACCGTCAGTGAGGACATTTATCGGAGTGATACGCTGCGCCGTATGCGCCGTTCCTATAGTATGTACAGCGGGACTTTATATGCCGTCTTGTTCATCCTTTGTGTTATCCAGCTGCTCCGCAGTGCTCCCGTACAGCAGAACGGAGTCATTGGCGCTTATATCATCATGGTTATACTGATCTCAACAGCTATGAACGTCATTTATTATTTTAGAATGAAGAAGCTGCTTCCTTCGCTTCCCTCCACCCCATCTCCTTCGGTGCTGGCCGTGGATACGAGCTTCCGCCAAGGCAATCTGGTTCTCTCCAATAAATGGTTTTTGATTCATGCAGTTATTATTCTTGCTGGGCTCATCGCCGTATTGAACCGCTATGAGCAGATACCCAGCCTGATTCCCATGAAGTTCGATTTTATGGGAAATGTAACTCGCAGTGCGGTCAAATCATATCGCTCAGTTCTCTACCCGACGATTATTCAGACCTTCATGACCCTGCTATTCGTCTTTATCAATTGGAGCATCCGCAGTAGTAAACAGCAAATTCAGGCGGATGATCCGCAGCGTTCCCTGCGCCAGAATATCGTATTCCGCCGCAGTTGGTCGTTATTCACGGTGCTGTCAAGCTTCGCCCTGCTGCTCCTGTTCACATTGATCCAACTTCACATGCTGGGCCAGATCAATGTGAACAGCCTGATGCTGATCAGCTTGCTTACCCCGATCTTCGTCGTTCTGTTGGCCTTCCTGATCTCCTTCAGAACAGGTCAAGGCGGCAGCAAAATCGGGCGCCCGGCAGCGGGCTCCAAGCTTGCTCCGGTAAATAACGATAGCCACTGGAAGCTGGGCATGTTCTACTTCAACCGCCAGGACCCGGCCCTATTTATCGAGAAAAGAATAGGCGTCGGCTGGACGCTGAATTTCGGCCACCCGCTATGCTGGCTGGTACTGTTAGGTATCGGTGGTTTCATCGCGATAACCTATGTGTTCGCGAGATAATATATACCTTTTTTCTTAAGGAGGAAATTGTATGTTCAAGAAGAGAACCCCGCTCTATGCTGCCGCTGCAGCCACGATCGCTCTAAGTCTCATGCTGCCTATAGGCGCTTCCGCTGCCCCTTCATTCAGCAGCTCGACAGCACTTACACCGCTAAGAGAATCAGCGCTTGAGTATGGAGCGGATGTCAAATGGGACCAACAGACTCGCACAATTATTATCACGAAGGGCAACACTGTAATTAAGCTGGAAGCGGGAAACCGCCAAGCCCTTGTCAATGGCAAGCAGGTCGCTCTGGAACACCCCATCACCATCGTATCAGGACACGCTCTAATTGATGCCACATTCATAAATGAGCTATTTCAGAATTCGCAGCAGTCCACCGATCCGGCGGACCTGTTCATCCAAGGCCTGCAAGCTGGAGATGGCCCCGAATCCGCCAAATACGTCAGCCCATCCTCTGCTGCTGCGCTACAGGAGAATCTGTTAAAGGTATTGTGGAGCAATTACGAGACCGTCTACGGTAAGATGAAGCTGACTGGCGGCAAGACAGAAAAGGTCAACGCTATACACCGAAATGTAACTTACGGGGTCGAATCAGAAAGAGTTCCGCTTCAAATCACCGTCCGCATGAATCTCTCAGGTCAAGTGGATGACCTGAACGTAACGACTGCCTCCGATGACTCCGGATATAAGAAGCCATCCTATGACATTGCGGACAGCTACATCGAGCAAGAAGTGACCGTTGGTCAAGGCAGCATGGCCTTGCCGGGGACACTCACCTTGCCTAAAGGGGACGGTCCTTTTCCTGCCGTAGTGCTCGTCCAAGGTTCCGGGCCGCATGACCGCGATTCATCCATAGGTGGAACGAAGCTGTTCCGTGATCTTGCTGCAGGGCTTGCTTCACAGGGAATCGCCGTACTGCGCTATGACAAGGTGACCTATGAGCATACCTTCAAGGTAGCTGCAAATCCAAAATTTACGATAAAGCAAGAAAGCGTTGACGACGCGTTGGCTGCGGTACAATTGCTCAAGGGGAAGGCAAGCATCGACAGTTCGCGGATTTTCGTTGCCGGCCATAGCCAGGGCGGATACGCGATTCCTCTGCTGATCACCGAGGACAAGGATCATAATGTAGCGGGAACCGTGGTCATATCCGGACCAAGCGGCAAGTTTGCCGATGTGCTGGCTGAACAGCAGCAGGAGCTCGTTCAGCGCGTCAAGCAGCTTGGCATGAATGCTGCGCCATATGAGCAGCAAGCTGCTCAATATATCGCACTTGCCAATATGGTCAATGATCCGCAATATACAGTAGATCATATGCCGGAGCAGTTCCCGCTACAGCCTGCTTACTGGTGGTTCGAACAGAAGAACTATGTTCCGGCTGAGCTCGCTAAGAATCAGAGCACCCCGATGCTGATTTTACAGGGAGAAAATGACTGGCAGGTGACGATAAAGCAATTCGAGAACTGGAAGACTGCTTTGAAGGACCGCAAAGATGTGAAGTTCAAATCTTATCCGAATGTAAATCATCTATTGACCTCCTACCAGGGTGTCTCAATTGGAGCTGAATATGCTCAGCCAGCCAATGTATCGGAGGACATCGTTGACGATATCGCCACCTGGATTAAAGAGAGCAAATAATCCTTTACCAAAAAAATCGCGAGTCTGCATGGCCTGATTCTGGCCAGGGACTCGCGATTTGTTATCTAGATAGGGATATCAAGTTTAACTGGGATGAATCATCATCCCCATCTCTCTGGCCGCCTCGATTAATATCGGACCATACTCATGCAAATTCTGAGGATTCAAGCGGCTGACCGGACCGGATAAGGAGAGCGCTGCGGCAATTTTGCCGTTCCGGTCAAAGATCGGAGCTGCGACCGCTGAAGCCCCGGGCTCACGTTCCTCATAGCTGATGGCATAGCCCTGCTCACGAATCTCCTGCAACTGCTGCATATACGCTTCCCGGTCCACAAAGGCGGGCCAATCAGGGCTGTCCAGGACAGCCTGAACAACAGCATCATCCGCATAAGCTACCAGTACCTTGCTGGAAGCGCCAACGAACAGCGGCAGCCTTGCGCCAACCGGAGCAACCCTGCGAATAGCCTGATTGCTCTGTACCGCTTGAATACGCAAGCGGTCCGTTCCGTCCCGCAAGTATAAGCTTACCGTCTCGCCAAGACGATCCCGGAGCTGCTCCATTTGCGGAAGAAGCAGCACTGCCGGATCATCATTATGCGACAGATGCGCGGACAGCTCCCATATTTTCAGACCCAACCTGTATTTCTCGGTAGATGCATTACGGACTACAAATCCCTTCTCCTCAAGGGTATTCAACAGGCGATGCACCGTGCTCTTATGCAGGTCAATCTCTGCGGCAATTTCTGTTAACCCAAGGTCATCCTTCTTCGTGAAGCACATCAATATGTCAAGCGCCCGTTCTACGGCGCGTACGGTTAATTTCCGCTCTTCCATATGGCATCCCTCCCTTTCGTTTCACTATATGAAACTCGGTTACATAAATTATATGAGAAAACCATCATTTCCGTCAATGACAAAGGCCATAAATTCCCCCTCACGCATTGACAATCGAAAAAGGTAGCCGTACGATATTTTCATAGTTCCCTTCATAAATCATCTTTTTTCGACACGATCTTTGACGTCCGCTTGGAATTTCGATAGAATGACAACTTTAAGAGATTTAGATTGATGTAAAAAGCGATTTTCCTCAGCCGGACATATAATATAATTAAACATTTATTCTTAGATGAGGAGGAGCAGCCATGAAATTATCGAATCGCAACGATCTTCCTCTGCAGCCTGATTGGATCGGATCTGACTCTTCCGTGCATAAATCGAAGCGGATTAGTCTTAAGAATATTATCGTCGCTCTGTTACTGTCCATAATCTTCTTCCTGATCTTCTGCTTTGTAGCCCTGCACGGCTTCATCGCTTGGGTGTTGTCCAATCCGACAGTGGCCCCTTTATACTCCAACCCGAAGCTGGCCAAAAATCTGGATTACTATAATATCTCCTTCCCCGCTGCGGATGGCAGCCGGATGATGCAAGGCTGGTATATACCTGCAGATTCTTCACGTAAGACCATTGTGTTCAGTCATGGCTATGGCGCGAATCGGGAGGAGAACTGGATTCCGATGTACGATCTCGCCCACTATGCCCACCGTCTGAATTTTAATGTCCTTATGTTCGATTATGGATTTGCCGCCGGGGGCAGCAAAGAGGTTGCGACGGGCGGGAAAAAGGAAGCCCAGCAGTTGCTAGGAGCGATCCAATATGCCAAGCAGCATGAAGGCGATGAGCTTATCGTCTGGGGCTTCTCCATGGGAGCCGGCACGGCGCTGCAGGCTGCACTATATAGCAAGGATATCGATGCCATGATCCTGGATAGCACTTTCCTGCTTGAACCGGATACGATGTATCATAATATTCGACAGCATATCGATTTGCCGCGCCACCCTTCGCTGGAGATTATCGGGCTGTTGCTGCCCGTGCTGAACGGTACAAGTTTGCGGCAAATCCCCTATCAAGCAGTCAAGACGGAGGATTATCTGTTCCCAATCCTATTCGTACACGGCACCAAAGACGACAAGGCTCCTTACCCCATCGCCGAACAATTGGCCGAGAACCAGACGAATCCGATCTCTGATGTATGGATCGTCAAAGATTCTCATCATGAATTGATTTTCCGCGAGCATCCGAAGGAGTATTTGCGTCTTGTCTCCAGCTTCCTTGGACGTGTTGAGGCTGCGATGGGTTCTGACAGCCCTTAATGCTTGTCCAAAAAGTCCGGTTTTCGGCTCTTTTGAACCACCTCTTTATATTCAAATCGTTGGAAATTTTTAGTATAGTCCAACCTGCCTCGGTAATAAACTAAGTATAATGACATACGACCGAGGAGGTTAATGAATGCTATTCATTTATGGCCCCTATCTGCCTGTGCGTATTCTGGAAGAGATCTACTGCTGGAAGCGCCAGGAAGCCAGGCACACGCAATTAATTAAAGCGGCTATTCCCGGACTGGAGCCGGAATACGTCAAACTGCTTGAAGAATGGAATCATGTATTCCGTGGAACGGAGGAGGAAGCAAGCCGTCTCTTGCATCATGCTTTAGGCAACACCCATGCAACCTCAGATCCCCATTTTATGAAAGAGGTCGAGAAGCTGCTTGATGTCTCCTGCCGCCAATCCCATGAGTTCATCAGGCAGCTGCATTATATTCTCGATCATAGCGCTGCTGTACAGTCCAATCCACATGCACAGGCTTTACTACGGCACATCATCCAGGAATCGGAACATTACCTGCTGAAGGCCCAAAGCATAAATGCCCCACACCATCCTGCACATATGATGGATAATAAATCTTCCAACGATCCCTTCTCCACAGCAGAAAATACAGCTCGCCCCAGACCCGAAGTTCTCCCTGAAGAGCAAAATTTGCAGGCGGACATCTCTATTTCTCCAGAAAATGTCCCCAACCGAGACAATACGGAAAACAACGATGTGACTGCCAGTATATCCGAAGAAGCTGCTGTCTCTTCTGATATCCGCAAAGAACAAAGCGGCGGCAGCCTGGTGAATTCAGTCACCCCGATAAACTCGCCTAATCAAGCTAATCCGGCTAAACCCGATGATCCGCCAAACGATAATGAGCATCCCGTCCCGATCGGCAAACATACATTGCCGCCACTGCCCTACGCTTATAATGCTCTGGAGCCTTATATTGATGAGAAGACCATGCGCATCCATCACGATATCCATCACAAATCTTATGTAGACGGCCTGAATACAGCCGAGAAAAAGTTGCAGGATGCCCGGAAATCAGGCAATTTCGATCTGGTAAAGCATTGGGAACGGGAGCTCGCCTTCAATGGCGCCGGCCATTATTTGCACACAATCTTCTGGGATATTATGAATCCGAAAGGCGGCGGCAAACCAGAAGGAGAGCTGTTAGAGTATATCAAGCGTGATTTTGGCAGCTATGATGCCTTCAAGAATCAATTCTCAAAGGCTGCCGAAAAGGTAGAAGGCGGCGGTTGGGCGATCCTGGTCTGGAGCCCGCGCAGCCACAGATTGGAAATACTCACAGCCGAGAAGCATCAGAACCTGACCCAATGGGATGTCGTTCCGCTGCTTGTTCTGGACGTATGGGAACATGCCTACTATCTAAAGCATCAGAACGAGCGTCCGAAATATATCGAGGATTGGTGGAATGTCGTCTACTGGCCGGCGGTCGCCAAGCGGTTCGAGCAAGCGAAGAAATTAAAATGGCAGCCCTTCTAGCGGCTGCTTTTTTTATGGCTGCAGATTATTCAAGCTCCGATCCTGCCCGTTCTCCTTGCAATATCCACGATATTGAATCAGTAGGCGGGCCGCTCCAATACAAAATAACAAAAATCCTCCAGTACACCGTTCCATAGCAGCGTTCATTCGCTGTTGGGCAGATATACTGAAGGATTGATCATGAAAATCTATTATTCTTTAATTAGAGATAAAAACTCTGCTCTGGAAGCAGCATCGGTTCGGAAGGTACCTCTTACTGCCGAGGTAATGGTCTTGCTGCCCGGCTTCTTCACACCGCGGGCACACATGCACATATGCTCGCCCTCAACGACAACGATCACACCTTGCGGTTCAAGTACTTCCTCCAGGATGTCGGCGATTTGCGAAGTAATCCGCTCCTGAACCTGCAGTCTGCGAGTCACCGCTTCCACCAGCCGGGCCAGCTTGCTAAGTCCGGCAATTCTTCCACTTGGAATATAACCAATATGTGCCTTGCCGAAGAAAGGCGCCATGTGATGCTCACATTGGCTGAAATATACGATATCTTTGACGATAACCAGTTCCTCATGATCTTCTTCGAAGGTTACTCCCAGTACATCGCGAGGATCTATTTCATACCCGGCAAAGATCTCCTCATACATTCGGGCCACGCGGGCCGGTGTCTCGATAAGCCCTTCCCGCTCAACATCTTCACCAATCAACTTCAAAATTTCGCGAACATGGTATTCAACCTTTTCCCGATTTTCACCCACATGTGCATTTACGTAATCCTTTAATCCTGACATTATAGCGCCTCCTCCTTTCATTCCAATCCACTAAAACTTCGTGCGCATTAATTCAGCCCTCGTTAGCTCTGGAGAGTCTGGATGAAAATAGCTCTAGCCTCCCCCGATCCTACGGGTCACATAAGAATACAATATGGCAACCTCACCTCACAGACCCGTAGAGATCCGAGCTGCTAAGCTGCTGAATTGCTGCGTCACTGTATTGCCAGGCCTGAGGCCGTTAGTTCTACTTCTTCTTCTTCTTCCCAGCTACAGCCGGCGGCTGATTTTTCATCATTTGCTGCGCGCGCTGCATCTGCTTGTTATTGAGATTGTAGCCCATCTGCTTGGCCATCTTTTGCAGCATTTGCGGATCATTCTGCATCTTCGTAAGCTGGTTCTTCAGATAAAAGACGCCGATCGCAAAGCCACCAACCAAACCAACGATTAAAGTAATAATAGGAATTGCAATATTCACTCCCGGACTCCCCCCGTACCCAATCTTCGAATTTCATCATGTACCTCATGCATAGCTAGAGTTACTCAACATATAATAGCATTCCGCCACTGCAGTATTCAAGCCAAAACCGCTTCAATAAAAGTGGTAGTCTCTGTAGCAAGGTCCAATTCCTTCACTTCCATCGCCTCACTCGTTCCATGAACGATGCGAATGACCGGCCTGCCCGGCAGCCCTCTATGCTGTCGAACAACGACACCAATCTCCTTCGTGGACAGCCGAACCGATGAGCCATTCGGATAGACGGACACAATCCTCGTGAACTCGACGAGTGCATCATGATCCAGCTCTTGCTCAGAGCAAGCCATCAGTCGTTCACAAGCCTCATGGGGAAGCAATGGACGGCCTCCGCTCCCTTCGCCACCCGCGATCAGATTATCGTACATATTGGCGACAGCTACAATTTTCGGATACAGATGAATATGACTTTCATCCAGACCACGCGGCAGCCCGCTGCCATTCAGACGCTCATGATGCTGCAGCGCTGTATGGGCAATCATCAGGTTAAATTCGCGCTTATTCTTCAATATTTCAAATCCGCGCCAGGTATGATGATTCTTCATGTTTTCCGCATCTGCCCCTTCTGGCAAAGGCACAGATTTCCCAATATCATGAAGCAGCGCACCAATAGCCAGATCCTTCAATTGCGAGTAATTCAGGCCCAGATTCAGACCGATCATGGTTGACAGCAAAGCAACATTCACCGCATGCATATAACCCGCATTGTCATTAGTACGAATATCCGTAAGCTGGATCAGCACCTCTTTATTGTTCAGAACATCTGTCAGAAGCGAATCCACAGCGACGCCTACCTTGCGTGGACTCCAGTCCTTGCCCGAGCGAATCGCTTCCATCGTCTCGCTCATATCCCTGAACACAGCCTGCTTCGTTGGTTCACTGAGTACATCGTCTATTTCAATATCCTCGAATCCGGGATCCTTGATGTACAGCATAGTGACACCAACCCGTTTCAAAGTATTGATCATAAAAACCGTAAGCTGTATATCCTCCGACAGCAGCACTGTCCCATTCGCCGAATATACGGTTCTTCCTAGTATCTGTCCGGGCTCAATGTCCTCAACACTTATAAATCTCATGAATATCCCCCTCGGTAGCCATCCCATATTGTCGCTGACTAAATCTTTCTTTACTTAGACCCTCATAAAGAAATATCGGTCAACGAGCCGCCGACTTTAAGCATAAATCAATTGAGATGAGCTTCCTCCGCCTCCAGCAGCTTATGCTCGGCGCGTTGGAGCCGTTGGAGAACTTCTTCATCCTGCTCCACCGCAAGCGCCCGCTGCACGCCGTCCAGCGCTTCCTGACCGCCTATGCGGCTCAAAGCCCAGGCCGCTGTTCCCCGTATAACAGGCCGCGGATCCTTAAGCATGACCTCTACTATCTTCGGTACCGCAGAGCGATCCTTGAAGTTGCCAAGCCCGATCAGCGCATTCCTCTGGATCGGCTTCTTGCCGCGCCATGCGGCTGCACTGCTTCCGAACCGCTCCTTGAACTCCCGGTTGCTCAGATCGAGAATCGGCAGCAGCAGCGGCTTCACAGTCTCTGGGTCAGGCTGCAGCTCAGGCCGATGGTTCCATGATTTCCCTCTATTCTTCGGACAGACGATCTGACAGGTATCGCAGCCATACAAGCGATTGCCGATCTTCACCATGAACTCCTCGTCCAGGAACCCCTTGGTCTGCGTCAGAAAAGAAATGCATCGCTGAGCGTTTAGCACCCCGGGACCGACCAGCGCTCCTGTCGGGCAAGCATCAATGCATTTCGTACACTCGCCGCAATCCTCGGTTACCGGTGTATCTGGCGAAAAGGGAATATTCGTAATCATGTCGCCTAAATAAATCCATGAACCCCATTTGGGCGAGATAATGGCGCAATTTTTGGCCTTGAACCCGATGCCTGCTCGCTCAGCAACAGCACGGTCCACCAGGGCACCTGTATCCACCATGCTCTCCAGACGGGCATCCGGCACACGCTCACGAATGAACGCCTCCAGGTTGGCCATCGCTCTGCGCAGCACCAGATGATAATCTTCCCCCCATGCCGACCGGGCAAGAATACCTCGGCGTTGTCCCGGCTCCGACTTTGGCGGATTGTCCAGCTTGGACGGGTAGGCCACCGCGATGGAGATTAGAGAAGCTGGCTGCTCCAGCGTCAGCTCGGGGTAGACCCTTTTATCAATATCAGGCTCCTCGAAGCCCGATTCATAACCTTTGGCTCGACGGTCAAGCAGCACCGACTTCAACGACAAAAACGGGTCCGCGGTAGCAAACCCGATATCATCAATTCCAAGCGATGGAGCCGCTTCAATAATCTCTCGCTTCAGCTTGTCCCATACCGCTCTACCTGTTAAATTGGCGCTTGTCTTCAGCTCCATGCTTGTCCCTCCTCGATGTTCTGTCATTCAGATAAGCGTTTAATCGCTTCACGGGCGAGAAAATCACAATGATTGTTCAATTCATTATCGCTATGTCCCTTAACCTTGATGTACTCCACCCGATGGATGCCCATTAAACGCCATAATTCCTGCCATAGATCCTTGTTCTGGGTCGGCTGATTTTTGCTGTTCTTCCAGCCATTCCTCAACCAGCCCTGAATCCAGCCCTGCTGGAAGCAATTGACCACATAAGCAGAATCACTGTACACCTTTACCTTGCATGGCTCCTTTAGCTCGGCAAGCGCCGAGATCACAGCCTGGATCTCCATCCGATTATTTGTGGTCAGCTTCTCGCCGCCGGACAGTTCTTTGCGATGCCCTTTATATAAAAGAATGGCTCCCCATCCCCCTGGGCCGGGATTCCCCGAGCAAGCGCCATCCGTATAAATCGACATTTCCTTCACGTTTCTCCCTCCAGCTTTGGGCAGTAACTGAGCTTCAACACAGCCGAATGCTTCTTGTTTCTAAGCCGTGTAAAATCCCTATATAATAGAAAAGCATATCCAGTCCCCTTTTGCAACGGGTAGCCAGACATGCCTAAAAATATCAATATTGGATATTCTTTATAAAAAAATCAAAAAACGCCTAATTTCTTATGATCCTGACAAGGATTGAACAGCAGCAATGCTAAGCTTCTGGAACGCCTCCAAAAATTTGCTGGCGCCGTACCCCAAAGTCTCATACAAAGGTGCGATTGCTTTATTATGTTCGTCTCCGGCAATCACAATTTTGCAAACCTTGCGCTGTTTGAAACGCTGCTCCATGCCGCTCACAAGCCCGGTTGCTATACCTTGACGACGGTAATCCGGATGAACAACCGTACGGTAGATACAACCTACATTATTGTCGATTGTACCGATCAAAACACCAACGATTTCCTCGTCCACTTCAGCAATTACAATTAAGTCTGAGTCCCAAGACAATTGCCTGGCAAATGCCCGCTTTGTGTCTTCACAACAATCTTCCGATAAGGCCACTTGCAAAAGCTCCATCACTTGATTAGCATCACTCAACTGAAAGGAACGAATACGCATGCTATGATCTCCCTTTTCTTTTCGCAAGATAGATTATGTAAAAATGTCCTCCCATTTTTACAAAACTGAAACAATTGAAATCAGACAAAAATCGAGAAAAAATACTCTCTTTGTCCATTAAAGCATATTTATCGTGGAAATACACCATTTTTCTTCTGAAAGCGCTTTATATTAAGCGTTTACATTGATTTAACCCTCATTTATTTCCATTAACGGAAATGAAACTGTTTTAATCTGCTTGTTTAATAACCTATCTCTCATTTTAACACTCTACTTACAATGTCTATTATACCTCTGAAAGAAACAAATTTTTGTTCAAATTCAAAGTAACAGCCTCATTGGTTTAATCCATTTGAGGATCATCTTTAATTTATTGGCAAATTACACATACTAATGAATGAACCGGCAGGTTAACCATAGATCTCGCCCAATCACACCATGGATGGAGGAAATAATTAATGGACAATAACCATTCGAACCTTAGCAATGATCCACAGGAGCTGCTCAAAGCCAAACATAAACAGGATCAGCATAAAGCACAGTTCACTAACTTCGCCCGTAATGTCAGCGGTGATACGCCTGTCGATTCAGGCCAGGCCAGTCCGGACCAGCACCGTGAGCCGGATCAGCAGAATACGATGAAAAGTGTCGAAAATCGCATGATTGGCGACTAAAGAAGTTTCTACTCTACCTGCGCCATATACGCGGCTATGGGCTATGAATGAATACGCTCCGTCATAACAAGAAGCAGCCTCGGCTGAAGACATTCATCGAATGTCCTGCCTGGACTGCTTCTTGTCATAACCGGCGGCGGTCTGGCTCTGCGCCAGCCTTATCTTGTAGAGAAGTATTGGTTCAGGATGCGAATAAAAACATTAGGGAAAGCCAGCTCTCCCATATCCTTCTTCGTAATCCAGCGATATTCGGCCCGGTCAGGATCTGGGCTCAGACCGTTCACATTATCATCCGCTTCATAAGCCGAAGCGGACTCCGCCACGGCCGTCAGCTCGCCGCCACGGCCATTCACCTGCTGGAAGCGAAAGACGCGCATATTCCAATGAATATGGCTGAATGTATGCNCCGCTTCCATCAGGGCTCCCTCCGNGGCGGCCAGTACGCCCGCGCCGCCTAGTGCAGCAGCGAGCCTGTCCATCGCCGGGCCGTCCGGCAGGCCGGCCCCTTCACCGGGCTCCGCCGCTGCGGGGATGTGGGGCAGCTCCCACATTCTGGCGAGCAGCCCCGAATCCGGGCGCCGGCGGACGAGCACACGCCCGGACTGCTCTCCGTCGCCCTCGACCAGGGCGACGAGCCGATACTCCGGCCGCGGCGGCTTCGCCTTGCTCTTCACCGGCAGGCGGTCCTCCGCCCCTTCCAGGCGGCCGGCGCAATGCACCATCACCGGGCAGATCAGACACTGCGGTGATTTTGGGGTACAGATCAGAGCGCCGAGCCCCATCAGCGCCTGATTAAAGTCACCGGCACGTCCCGGAGGAATCAGCTCGGTGGCCAGATCCTCCATCGGCGTTCGCGTACCGATCTTCATAATATCTTCCTCAATTAAGAAATACCGCGACAGAACGCGCATACCATTGCCGTCTACCGCCGGTTCCGGCTGATTGTAGGCGATGCTGAGGATAGCTCCCGAAGTATAGGGGCCAACCCCCTTCAGGGCCGATACATCCTTCTTGTTATCCGGCACGATCCCGTCGTGGCGTTCCATCACCTGCCGGGCCGCTGCCTGCAAATTACGAGCTCGCGAGTAATAGCCAAGCCCCTCCCAGCATTTCAATACCTCTTCCTCCGGCGCCTCCGCCAGAGCCTGGATCGTGGGAAATCGCTCAATAAAGCGCTGAAAATACGGGATTACCGTATCGACCCGCGTCTGCTGCAGCATAATTTCCGAGACCCATATATAATAAGGATTGCGATGGCGCCTCCATGGGAGATCGCGCTTCGCGGTCTCATACCAGCCCAACAGTTCTTTGCTGAAATACAGCTTGCTTTCCTTGCTCTCCTGCATAATTGCGTTGCTCCTCCCCTTCTTATAAACCGCCGTATTTCCCCATCCTCTCCACCACGGCGAAAGCGGAGGCCAATTGTCGCTCATGCGTAATGCTGATATGCACCACATAATGGTTCGGACCGGATAATCCGAGACGCTCCCAGGCTTCAGACTGCAAATATACCGACGGCTTACCGTTTGCGTCCGGTACAACCTCGATATCCTTAAATCCAAGCGTCTTGCCAATCCCGCAGCCAAAAGCTTTGCTGACCGCTTCTTTGGCCGCGAAGCGGCCGGCAAGAAATTCAGCAGGGCGCTTGACCCTGCCCGGCAGTTCATACTCAGCAGATGTCAGTATCCGCCAAGCGAACTTGTCTCCGGCACTACTGTCCAGCATCTGTCTGATTCGTTCGATTTCAACCACATCATGGCCGACTCCATATATCAACAGGATTCCCTTCTTCCTCATCTGCCTGATTTCATGCCAATCATAGCCTGTCCTCCATCCCTATGCCCGGGCTAAATACAAAACATTCAACCGGATGTTGGAGATGTTAGAGCCATATTTTCATGATTCCAACGTTCATCCTTGCTTGGACTACCCACATTGTACAGGGAAGCCATAATGAAGGAAAGCCTGTTGAAAATTATCATGCTATAATCCAGTTAAATTTGAAACTCGTACACAGTCATCTGTTTTGCGTGCAAAAGCAAGAAACGTCAAGAGGCTCGATCCGCCCTATTCTATACTTAGAACATAGACCGGTCTGGAGGAAGTTCATGAACAATCACAACCTTATCTCACGAAGTATCGACTATATTGAGGAACATCTGGAACAAGATCTTAGTTTAAAAGGAATCGCCCAGGCGATGTTTTACTCGGAGTACCATTTCCATCGCACCTTCCAGTATTTTATGGGCGAGACCGTTTCGAATTATATTCGCAAACGGCGCCTGTCCAATGCCGCTGAACTGCTGGCCTATACTGACCGTAAAGTGCTGGATATTGCGATTGAATGCGGTTTTGGTGCTCATGAGACCTTCACCCGAGCGTTCCGCAAAATGTACGGTATATTGCCTTCAGACTGCCGTAAGCAAGGCTTTCCACCCTTTATCGTGCCAAGAGCAGTCCCCCTGCTGTCGGACGAATCTATTACATTGAATTGGAGTGATTATCGTATGCAGCCCCGTATTGAGACATTGCCCGCAATGAGAATTATTGGCTTCTCGCTGGCTACGTCAACGATTGACGGCCAGAATCACAAGGAAATACCTGTATTTTGGCAGGACTATATGCGCGAGCAATGGAGAGATCGCGTTCCCGGCAAGAAAAATCCTAATGTCGAGCTTGGCGTATGCACCGCCATCGATGAAGACGGCTCCTTCCGTTATATTATCGGCTTTGAAGCAGATAACGAAACCGCCGTACCGGAAGGATTAGTCGAGTACTTTATCCCTGAAGCAACCTATGCGATCTTCACCACGCCTCCTGCGGATAACGAGCAATTCAGCGCAGCTATCCAAGGGACATGGGGGAACATCTTCCGTGATTGGTTCCCTGGTTCCGGGTATGAGCAAGCTTATGCGCCGGATTTCGAATGGTACGACGAGCGTTGCTGGGGTGAGACCAATAAGGTGATTGATATTTACATTCCTGTTCAGCCAGCCGCTGGCCAACAAGCTAACCCTTAATATTTTATAGAAAAGCAGTTCTTCGCCTGCCTTCACACAGCGGAAGAACTGCTTTCTTTTTAATAAGATGGCCGCCATCTCCAGTCGATAAAACATGTAAAAAACCGCCTCTGCACAGTACCGGGCAACCGGAGCAAGGGGCGGTTTGAAGCATTTCTATCGCGGAGTACTTATTTGCAAAAACGATCGAATGCACTCGTCAAATCCGCAGCGATCTCTGCCGCAGAACGATCCTCGATCTGATGACGCTCGATAAAATGTACGAGCTCCCCATCTTTCATCAGAGCGATCGATGGCGAAGACGGAGCGTAAGGCGCAAAGTATTCCCGTGCTTTTGCCGTTGCTTCCTTATCTTGACCAGCAAATACGGTGAACAGCTGATCTGGCAGCACTGCATGCTGCAGAGCTTGGGCTACGCCTGGACGGCATTGTCCGGCTGCACATCCACATACCGAGTTCACTACAACCAGCGCGGTTCCTGCAGCTGTAGGCAATGTTGCTGCAACTTCCTCAGGCGTTCTAAGCTCCTTAATCCCCAAGGTTGTCAGCTCGTCACGCATCGGTTGAATCATTTCTCTCATATATTGATCATATGACATTGACATATATCTTCACTCCTCATAACCTATTGTGTTGCAAATATGATTAATATCACTTCAAACTATAATTAATTATACATTTCGTCATCAGGAAAGCAACAGCTACTATGCAGCCTAAGCCTCGATCCGCTCGGAAACAAATGGAAAAAATACGATAAACGTCGTTCCCAATCCTTCTTCCGATTCAACGTGGATTCTCCCGCCATGCCGCTCCATAATGCTTAGGCATAGCGACAGACCCAGGCCTGTTCCCTTGCTCTTCGTCGTGAAAAACGGCTCGAACAGCCTCTCCTTCTGGGCTGGCGGAATTCCTGGGCCCGTATCCGTAACATACAGTTCAACGCCCTCTGGCTGCAGCTTCATTTCCAGTGTTAATTTGCCCTTCTCTCCCATCGCCTCCATGGCATTGCGGCCAAGGTTGAGAATGAGCTGCTTGATCTCTTTATGATTAAGCATTAGAAGCGGCGCGTTCTCATCGAGGCGCACTTCAATGCTCTGTCCCCGCAGGTTGGCATCCGCCCATAATAGCGGAGTCAGCTCCGAGATAATCTCATCCAATCGATACATCTCCATCTTGACGACCCGATTCTGGGCCAGCGACAGGAAGTCATTAATGATCCCGTTAGCCCGATCCAGCTCCTCCATCACAATGCGGTAATAATGCTCTAATGAGGCCGGACTTTTCTCCCGCATCAATTGCAGGAAACCGCGAACGACGGCCATCGGATTTCTGATCTCATGCGTAATGCTCGCCGCCATTTGCCCGACCAGACCCAGACGCTCCACATGATTTAATTCCATCCGCAGCGCCTCCAGCTCCGTGATATCCTGTACGATAATAACAGCTCCGATGTTCTCATTGGTATGCATCTTCGTAATCGGGGAAGTGGTCGCATAGAAGACGCGGTCAGCGCTTTGCAGGATTTCCGATGTTTTGACGTTCCCCTCCAGCGTCTGCTCTGCCCGGGAGGCGATGATTTCAAAATCGAGGCCCTGCATGACCTTCTCCATCTCCTTCCGGATCAAGTCATCACGCGTCCCACTGGGACGGCTTAGACGATAAAATTGAAGAAATGCATCGTTGACGGACACAATTCTCCCTTTTTGATCCAGCAGAGTAATACTCAGCGGTGCAGCATCCATCATCTGCTGCAGCGTCTCTGCCTCGCGGAAATATTTTCTCGATAAATGCATAACCTGCTCGCGCAGCTTCTCCTTCTCCATCGTCGTCTCTATTATATGTACGAACAAGCTTCCAGCCAGTACGGATACCAGAATATTGGAAATAATCGTTACGATCGCGCCCAGCTCAACCTTTATTTCTTCTATAATATAGGGTGATACGGTGATAACAATCTCTCCGATAGCAAAGATAACTGTTAATACAACCACTTTGCCGCGGCGGCTAATTCGCTTGAAATAATTGGCGTTTAATAGTACAAAGGGATAGAGGAACACCTCTGTCTCCAGCAGAAACTCCAGAACCGTAAACCTTACGGCATAGAGCGGATAGAGCAATAAATACAGAACGGCAAGGATAATCCCTTCCCTCAGTTTGCCGTACAGCATGAGCGCAAAGAGCGGCAATATCCCAAAGTTGATCGGGATCCCATTCCATACATAGCTAGGGAACAATGAGCATAACAACATGCTAAAGGTACATGTATAGGTCAATCCCATGGAGTAAGCCGTCTGATAGGCTTGGCGGCCATTGGGCTGAGGAATTCTAGAAGATTTCTCATACAGAAGCGGGAACAAAAAAGCAGGCAGACAAGCAATCAGGAATTGCAGCAGAATCTCCCTGAATTCAACCATCTTCTCCCTCCTCAGGCGGAAGAATACCAATCTATCATTGATTAAAGCATAGCCGACAAAGTTTTACAATATTTCTTATTTCAGATATCACTAACCCTTTTTTAGAATGTCTATAATATGTGATATCCTATAAATTATTGTTGGGTTGCCACAAATGGGAGCAATACTTCGAACAAAAATTCAAATAGATCGATGTGTTCTTATCAAAAATGAACTTTTTGAACTACCTTGCAAAAAAGAAAGGAAAAATAGATGAGTAAATATGAAGTTATTGTAATTGGTGGAGGACCCTCGGGCCTTATGGCATCGATTGCCGCTGCAGAACAGGGGGCTTCCGTAGCGCTGGTTGATAAAGGAGATAAGCTCGGAAGAAAGCTGGGCATTTCCGGAGGCGGCCGCTGCAACGTAACGAATATCAAGGAAATCGATGAATTGATCCAGTATATCCCCGGCGGCGGAAGATTTCTCTACAGCGCCTTCTCCTTGTTCAGCAATCGTGACATCATCGCCTTCTTTGAGAGTTTAGGAATTGCATTGAAGGAAGAAGACAACGGTCGGATGTTCCCTGTATCGGATAAGGCCAAGACCGTTGTTGATGCACTGGTCGGCAAGGCCAGATCACTCGGAGTGAAGCTGCTTACACATCATCCCGTTCAAGAGGTAATGTTCGCGGAGGAAGGAGTCCAGGGAATCAAGCTCACAACAGGTGAACCAATAGAAGCCAAATGCGTAATAATAGCTACCGGCGGAAAATCTGTCCCGCATACCGGTTCGACGGGGGATGGCTATCCATGGGCTACTGCGGCAGGTCACACGATTACAGAATTATACCCGACCGAGGTCCCCATCGTCTCCAAGGAGCCTTTTATTACGGACCGAAGCGTGCAAGGGCTGTCGCTGCGCAATGTGAAGCTCTCGGTGCTTAACGCTAAAGGCAAAGCGGTCGTCGCGCATCAGGGCGATATGATCTTTACCCATTTCGGCTTGTCCGGCCCAATCGCTCTGCGCTGCAGCGGCTTCATCCGCAGCGTCAAGCAGAAGAGCGGCAGCAACGAGGTGAAGCTTGCGCTTGATCTGTTCCCCGAGATGTCTCAAGCCGGATTGGATGCCTATCTGCGCGGACTTCTTACCGATGAACCGAAAAAAACGCTAAAAAATGTGCTCAAAGGTACGATTCCGGAGCGGCTGCTTCCCCTTTTGTTCGAACGAGCCGCCCTTTCCGGAGAGACGACCTATGAGCACCTGCCTAAGGAGCCTTGGTTTGCCTTTACAGCGATTCTAAAAAGCTTCATGATTCTGGTCACAGGAACCCGGCCCTTTGAAGAGGCCTTCGTCACTGGAGGAGGAATTCATCTTAAGGAAGTCAGCCCGCAGACGATGGAATCCAAGCTCATGCCCGGACTGTTTTTTTGTGGTGAAGTGCTCGATATTCATGGCTATACCGGCGGATATAATATTACGGCTGCTTTCGCCACCGGGTATACCGCCGGGCACCATGCCGGCTTGCTGGCGCAAGGCCACTGAGGGGCCGCTTTTGATCACGAAGTAGTACGGAAAGCTTACTCAGCATAAATCCTGAAATCAATCGCGCCTGTGCATAGGCTTACGAAGCTTATTGATATTTCTCCGGAAACATCAATAAGCTTCGGTGCTGACAACCGTTCCTTGGAACATCTATTCTTGCACTTTTCTGCGCCTTGAACTCATGGAGAAGAAACGCCACAGCACAGGAACCACCAGCAAGGACACGGCAGGTCCAAGCGGGATGGCTGCCAGCAGCCCCCAGCCAGGGGTGAACAAATTCATACAAAGCCCTGCCGTAATAACGAGAATGGCGGGAAATAACAGCAGTCTCATTGTCCTGGGTGCACAAATAAATTCCAGATTCTCGTCCTTCGGCAGTATGAGCAGTAATTTTACCTGATAGAACGCACGCCGCTGCGAATTCATCCATTGGAACAATAACAGGATCAAGCCGAAATAGACTAATAGATTGACTGGGTAAGGCGGCAAAAATACAGCCGTAAATCCGTATATTGTAAACTGCACATATAATAGAACTTCGCGGCCACGGAAGAAGGACTTAACCGCCGCCTCCGTAACGCGATCATGCACCTGCCGCTGGCGGATAAGATGTCCGCTACGGCGGAACAGCCATGGACGCGGCTTCGTCTTCACCGGCCTTTCAACAGAGGGCTGCAGGATCATGCCGGTCAGCTTCGTCCGTTGTCGTTCCTCCTCACGAATCGCCGCCTCAAACCGCCCTCGGAGCATTACCCTCCGTCGAATCAACCCCACGGAGGCCAAAACATAACACAGCAGTATAATAATGCTGATCTCAGGCCGCAATTCGATACACAGTACAGCAGCGATATAGCTTGCTAAGAGCACTCCGATACCAATAAGCCCCAAGAGAGTTCGTCTCAGGCCCGTGAATACAACAGCAAGCAGGTTGGATAGCAGCAGGTATACAGCATTCATGCCATATGTAAGGACAAAAAGAATGACGATCTTTTCGTTCCCCATCCCGTAAATCCGCCACAACAAAGGCAGCAGCAAGACTGCTTCCACCAGAATGACGACTATTCGCTGCGCCAGCGCCAGTGAGATGGCGCGCAGCATGATTCCCCGCACCCATTTGGGATGCTGTTTCAGAAACAAAACATCCGCCGCTTCAATATACAAAACGAGTCCGCCGAGCAGCAGCGTCAGGAGGATTAATGCCACAGGCACAGTCTGGAACGGCAAACCGGTCAGCCAGTTCGGCAGCTCGTCCTGCCATAAACCATAATAAACTCTCCCCAGCAGCAAAAGCCCCGGGATGCCGATATACAACAGAACCACGCCATCAAAAGCCGTGCGCAGCACGCCGGTCTGATGGCGGATATAGTCAAGCCAGCGCCTTCTGAACAACGATCCGGCTCGGGTGGCTGAGCTTATTTTGTGCATAGTCCCCATCTTCTCAAATCAATCCTCCCGGTTACAGCATTTTAAGTCAGGGCATTGAAGCAATCGAATAGAGTTCCCTCCGGCAAGGAAGCCGCGCGGCGAATATCCGCCAATTCCCCGCTCACCACGATTCTTCCGTTCGATACAAGAACAAAATCATCGCATATTCGCTCAGCCGTATCAAGCACATGCGTACACATCAGCACGCCCGCGCCGCGGTGCCTTTCCTCTTCAAGCAGCTCAAGGAAGTCCCTGGTAGCTCTGGGGTCCAGCCCGACAAAGGGCTCGTCTACAATATAGATATCAGGACGAATCAGAAAACCGATCATCAGCATCATCTTCTGCCGCATGCCTTTGGAGAAGCCGTCCGGCAGGTGATGTTTGACGTCCGTCATGCGGAACCGTTCTAACAGCGCGTTACCTTCCCTCTCCAGCACCGTCCCGTTAACCCCATAGACCGCCGAAGCGAGACTTAAATGCTCCCAGAGCGTTAACGTCTCATAGTAGACCGGCTGCTCCGGGATGTATGCATAATGGTTCCCCGCTTTCGTGAAGTTAATGGTTCCCTTCATTTCCGCAAGCAACCCCATAATAGCCTTAATCGTCGTGCTCTTGCCCGCCCCGTTCGGACCGATCAAACCCGTGAGCTGACCGGATTTGACTGCAAATTTGATTTGTTCAATCGTAGAGTGATTGCCGTCATATCCGGCCTTTTCAATATTTATCTCCAGCAATGTATCCGCCACTATTGCTTTCCCACCCTGCTTAATAAATTAAGGTTGCCTGTTTTTATTTATTATACGCCCTGAACCAGCCTTCGTTTCATAGGCGGCCTGCCTCAGAAACCGTAACCCGCGTTTATAAGGCCAAAATAAAAGGCCTCCGGGATTCCAGAGGCCTTCTTCATTATAACTTATTTTATGGCGATAACTTCGATTTCTACAAGTCCGTTCTTCGGCAGTTTGGCAACCTGTACAGCACTCCGGGCCGGATACGGCTCCTGGAAGAAGGTCGCGTAAACCTCATTGACCGCCTGAAAATCATTCATATCATGAAGGAATACGGTTGTTTTAATTACATGCTCCATCCCATAACCTGCCGCTTCCAGGATCGCCTTTACGTTGGACAAAGATTGTCTTGCCTGTTCCGCAGCAGTGGGCGGAAATTCACCGTCGGCATTCATGCCAAGCTGTCCTGAAGTGATCAGCAGATTGCCGAATTGAACGGCTTGGGAATAGGGGCCGATGGCGCCTGGCACCTCAGGGGTAGCGATTGTTTTTCTTTCTTGTTGTGTCATATGGGTTCTCTCCTTTATTAGCGCATGAGACTGCGCATTCTATATTGAATTTTACAAAATGATGCTTTATGCTGCCAAGTTTTCTTGTATGGGTTGTTATCTAGCTGTATCGCTCTCATCGTATTCCTTTAGCATCTCGCGCTGCTGTTCAGGGGTCAGCTTGCTAATACCAAAGCCGGTGAAACCCCAGATCACAGCGAAGATAATGCCTGTCCAGCATAACATTGCCCAAGGCAGGTAGGAAAGGGTCGCAACGCCGAGCGTCCCTGCCATATAAGCACCAGCCGCGGTCCAAGGCAGGATAGGTTCGATAATGGAGGCCGAATCCTCGATCGTCCGGCCCAGGTTCTTAGGATGGACTCCACGACGGATGTATGCTTCGCGCAGCATTTCACCAGGCATCAGGATCGACACTTGACCGTTACTGGTTACCCCGATCATCGTAATCCCGGTAGCAATCGTAGCCAGGATAAGCGATCCTGTAGAACGAACATGCTTGAGAATCTTGTTAACGATCAGCTCCAGCGACTTCGTTAACGAGATCGTTCCGGCAAAGGTAATGGCACAGAAGCAGATGAGCAGCGTTCCCATCATAGAGTTCATGCCGCCACGGTTAAGCAGCCGCGGGATATCGGGAATGACAGTAGCCACATCGAACCCTTGAACCTTGACCATCGCGATGTCAAAGCCATTGATTACTGCGCTGATTACATCATGCAAAGAGAAACCTTGGAAGATCAGCCCGTTTGCCATCGCCACCAGGGAAGAGATCAACATCACCGGAATTGTAGGCTTCTTGCGGATTGAGCCGTATAATACGATCAATATCGGAAGCAGCAGCAACAGGTTCCAATGGAACACGGTGCTTAACGTATCCATAATTGTAATGACCTTTTCGGGAATAGCGACCCCTGCCCCATGTGTATTTAACCCGGTAATTACATAGACCGTTGCCGCGACGATAAATGAAGGAATCGTCGTGTACAGGAGATGGCCGATATGCTCGTACAAATTGACCCCCGTGGATAATGCGGCCAGGTTGGTCGTATCGGACAATGGGGACAGCTTATCCCCGAAATATGCACCGGCTACAACGGCACCGGCTACGGCCGCCAGATTCGCGTCAAGTCCGGCTCCCACGCCCATAAAGGCGACCCCGATAGTACCTGCGGAGCCCCAGGATGTCCCCGTACATAGAGATACGACGGAAGTTACGACGAACGCCGTAATCAACAAAAACTGCGGGTTGATAATTTTGAGACCGTAATAGATCATCATCGGTATCGTTCCCCCGACCATCCAGGCCCCGATCATGAAGCCAACCGTAATTAAGATCAGGATTGCCGGCATTGTCTTGGCAATCTTCTGTGCGATCGAGCCCATAATATCGTCATAGCTATAGCCGAGCTTGATGGCAATAATACCAGCGACCACGGTTGAAGCAATAATCAGAGGTTCAGGCGGCAGTTCGAATAGAATATAGCCCAGACTGAGCAGCAGAACCATCGTAACAATAGGAACTAGAGCTAGAAACAGAGTGGGTTGCTTGATTGTCTTTTCCTTGATGGGCTTAGCCATGATGTGTTCCCCCTAATGAAGTAAATAATTGATTATGACGAATGACGAAGAGGATAATGGTTTGCCATTCGTTCAAAGGCTTCGCGGAGCAGCGCTCTTGGCGCGCCCAGATTCAGCCTTATAAACCCTTCTCCATCGGCTCCGAATGAGGTGCCGAAGCTGACGCTGACCCTGCTTTGATTCTGAATCCATTCGATTAAATCGCTTTCATTTCTGCTATAAGCCGAACAATCTACCCATAAGAGAAAAGTGCCTTCCGCCTGAATGATCTTCAATTCAGGCATGTGCTCAGTGAAGAATGCTTCGGTATAAGCTATATTCTCCTTAATATATGAGCGAAGCTCCTCAAGCCAATCGTCACACTCCGTATACGCAACCTCCAGGGCAGGTACGGCAAAGAAGGTCGGATTGTGAATCCCTGCCTGCCTTAATCCCAGTTGGAAGCGTTCCCGTATTTTCTCGTTGGGAATTACAATATTGGCGATCTCCAGGCTGGCCAGATTAAAGGTTTTGCCTGGTGAGGTACATATTATAGAGCGCTCCGCTACCCGCTGTGACAATTTGGCGATTATCGTATGCTCATGTTCCTCGTGTATAAAATCGGCGTGAATATCATCTGATACGATAAGAGCGTCATAACGGATACACAGCTCGGCGATCCTCTCCAGCTCTTGCTTCGTCCACACACGTCCTGTCGGATTATGCGGGGAAACAAGCAGGACGATTTTGATCCCCTCCTTCATTTGACGCTCCATATCATCGAAGTCGATCTCATATTTGCCGTCTCTGAGCAGCATAGGGCTCTGCACCAGCCGCCTGTCATTGATTTCCACCGCATTGGCGATCGGCTGATATGCCGGAGTATGCATCAGAATACGGTCGCCCGGCTCCGAAAAGCGCTCAATGATGATCGATACAGCTTGTACAATTCGTGGGCAGAACACGATCCAATCCTCCGGCACGCTCCAGTCATAGGCTGTCTCTAGCCAGTGTTGAACTGCAGCATAATAGGGAGGGCGCGGATCGGTGTATCCGTAGATTCCATGACGCGCCATTGAAGCAACCTTGTCAACAACCTTGGGCGGTGCTTGCAGATCCATATCCGCAACAGAGAGCACGATTACATCTCTGCCCAGAGCATCGGCCGCCCCATCCCATTTGGCACTATTGGTATCAAACCTGCTAATGACCTGATCGAAGTTATAACTCATGATGATGTCACCCTCTTGGATATAATGTTATTTCAGCTTCTGAAGATAACGATAGACGGTAGGCTCGGATATCGATAATGACGCTGCTACCTGGGAAACGCCGCCCTTCAATAAGAAAACTCCAAGCTCATTCAGCTCGCGTACAATTTCAATCTTCTCCTGCGACGATAAGCGGTCCGGCGGTATCGTAATTTTGTCAACGACTGATGAGATCATATGCTGCAGCAAATCATCCGCATTCCCTTGCAAATATTCTGTCGCCTGCTTCTCTTCCTTCGGCGCTTCGTCCCCCGGGGGCGTTATATATGGATTAGGCCCTCCTTGCAAAATATGTTGAACCCATTCAGCAGCTACCTCCATATGGGTAACATCGATATTCAAGCATAAAAGACCGACAAGTTCATTCAAGTCATTCTTAATGAAGTAGGTCGAGGAGCGAAAGCTCTGTCCGAATTTGCCGGAAGCTTTATAGTTAGCGATAAATTGTTCCTCATGATACGCTTCGGATTTAAGAATTTTCAATACGAGGTCGGTAGAAGCATCCCCTACCTGGCGACCGCTGATGTATCCGTTCTCAATAAAGATAATGGAGTGCTCCGGATCGCTGATATCATGTACAACAACCTCGCATTTAGGTCCAATGATTGCCGCAATGAAGGAGGCCACCGGAAAGAACTTCTCTAAAAGCATCCGATTCTCGTTCTCCATCTTAATTATCTCCTTCCGTTCAGGACTTGCATGTATTTTATCGGAATAATAAATTATTATCTTGATAAAATCGTATCACATTAATAAACCGTTTTCAATACCTGATTTATAACTTTTCTCATCAAGCAAAAAAGCCCATACCATCACGGTTAGTGACAGTATAGGCGTCCATATCAACCTTATTGTACTATTTTACCAAGTTCAATTGTCTCAGCGGATCAATCGCTATTTCATAATAAGCTATTATTATTTCTTATTTCATTTCCTTCAATACGATGTTGTTCCCAGGCAGCACTACCCTGCTTTGATCCATTCCATCCCGCTTCAGAATTGCAGATTTGAATCCGAGAAGAATACAACCAATCAGCGCAACCAGGCTGCCGGATATAATAAAAGCAATCTGTGGACCAAACGATGTAACCAGGTAACCTCCTACAACCGGACCGATCAACGCTGCTGTTGAAGTCACGCTCGTCACCGTTCCGAACACTCTTCCAATCATCGCCTCCGGTGTACGCTGCTGCAGCATGACCTGAAATGGAATGAACGCCATCCCAGCGCCAAGTCCGGCAAGCATGAACAGCAGCAGCATGATGATAATACCGAATTGATTAAAGGTTCCAAATAAGGCGAACGCACCGGCGATAACGAATACAATCCCCAGCAGCATCCCGCCGACTCCCATCTTCAGCAGGGGAGAAATGGAAAGCTTGGAGGAGAATCCATTTAATCCCGCAGCCAGCAAAGTACCAACCCCGCTAAGCGCGATGCACCATCCTAATAGATCCTCCGGCAGATTAGGGATTTCCCGGAACAAGACCACCGCTTGCGAATCTGCAATTTGCAGCACGAGCAGGGTCATCGCCAACATAAGTGTACTGTAGGCAACGAGGGGAATCCCGATAATCTCTCGAATGCCCGCTCCCACTTCACGCATGAAACCGGTTTTAGCTGACTTGTCACTTGACGTTTCTTCCACGTCTTTATCGCTCGCTGGGATTTTGCCGGGAACAAGCAGTAAGAGTAATGCCGAAAATAAAAATGAAGCTGAATCTACCATAAAGCAGACCGATACGCCAAATGCCGCAGTAAGCATGCCGCCAAGAGCAGGACCTACGATTTTACTACCCTGTTCAATAATTGCGCTGTAGGATACCGCCTTCTCCAATTGCTCCTTGGGAACAACCTCCTTAATCTTCCCGTTCTTCGCCGGCGAGAACATGATATCGAATATGCTTTTGGCAACGATTAATACGTATACCTGCCATATATCCGTTACAAATACCAAGCCCAACACAATAAAAATCCTGACTGCATCCGCGATGATCATCAGCTTCTTGCGCTCTACTCTGTCGGCCAGCATTCCTGCCAGAGGACCACCCACCAGCATGGGCAGCATGGAACACAACATGATCATCGTAATCTGCCAAGGGGTTGCATGCCATTTCAGCCCGACCATCATTAAGAGCGCCAATAAATGCAGCCAATCCCCTAAATTGGATATAAGTTGCGAAGCCATCAAAGACATATAAGCACGGTTGTGCAGAAGTCCCTTCTTCTCCTGTGCGATATTCAAAGCCGCCATTCATCTCACCTGCCCATTTCGAAATTGTTGTCTGATTCAGAGCACCTATTGTGCAACAACAGTTGCCTTATAGCATCCATGCGTTCACGAACTTTTTCTACGACTCATATTAATACTTAAGGCATTTATATCCATCCGCCTCCAGAATGATATTGATCGCCAACTGAGGAAGGATTTTTGATGAGGTCCCAGGGAGGACAAACGGGGCAAAAACACAATTTTAAAAATAAATACCGAAAATTGTGATAAATTATATTTTTTTTAATATAGGCTTGATCTAAGATAACATTATTCCAAACAATTTTTAGCTCATTAAAATAATAGAACAAGGCGGGATGATAAATGTTGAAAACCGAGGAACGCGGAACCGATTTGTCACTGCATCTTTATCGCGTATTTTCGAAGTCCTTCAAGAGCGTCAACGAGCATGCCGTAACAGGAAGTAAAATTCAGGGCTTTAACCCTACAGCCTTCGCTGTTATGGAAGTCCTTTATTACAAAGGCCCGCAACCGATCCAACAAATAGGTGCCAAGCTGCTGCTTCAAAGCGGCAATGTTACTTATGTCATCGATAAACTGGAATCTGCCGGTTATTTGCACCGGAGCCCTTGTCCACGGGATCGTCGCGTAATTTTTGCCGAGTTGACTCCTTTGGGCAAAGAGCTGATGGATCGGTTGTACCCTGACTTCTCTGATCGAATCGATCATGCGCTAAGCGGTTTAAGCGAGGAAGAGAAGCAGACTATGATTGAATTGTTGAAAAAAATGGGACGTGAAGCGGAGAAATTAGCGCCTTTGGCACGCAAATAGTTGTTCCTCATTTCACATATTCATCACAAAGAAAGGCTGTCCGCTTCAGGACAGCCTTCTTTGCCTTACATTAATGTGATGGATCCATATCCGTCTCTTTATGGTGGTTGTGTACATCCCGGTGACGGCGGTCATTCGCTTTTTGCTGCGTCTGCTGCGCACTATGGCTGTTCACCGCTGATTGCTGCAGATCATCAGCCACGTTGCCGAGATTTTTGTCCCGACCATTGCCTTTAGCCATCTTACATGCCTCGCTTTCCTCAAGATGGATTCGTGATCCGGTGCAGAGCTTGCGCACATTCATGAAGATGGCGCACATAGTCGCCGGTCAGCTCCTGAAGACGTTCATTTTGCTCATTCACCGTCTGTCCGTCCTTCTCTACATCGACCAGTTCCACCTTGACTTCCCGGGGGTCCATATAAGAACAATAAAAATCGAAGGAATAGAACTGGTGGCCCGCTGCATTAATATGAACCCTAAGTCCTTGAGGGTTACTCTCATCAGCGAGCACCTCAGCCGAATCACCTGGCTCCAGAAATTCCGGAAGCTGCTCTTGCCAGGCATGGACTAATGTATTCTGATCTACATTGAATTCCTCTAACATCCATAACACCTCCCCTTACCATATAAGGTGCGGAGAAGGGCGAGGTTTTATTCCTCTTTGGCCTCAGGCGCCTGGCTGCGAAGCCCCAAGACCGAGAAGACACCAATTACAGCGATAACAGCCATTACGATGAACAAAATATGCAGACTGTCGCCCAGCACATGCTTCAGCTCACTCCACAATTGCTGCGGCAGAAGATGAACCTTCTCCGGCGAGAGCAAGTTGTTAATATCCTCCTGTGTGACCTCTGCCCCCGAAGTCGTACCTTTGGCCGTACGAGCGGCAATTTGCAAGTTAATCAATACGCCAAAGACAGCAACGCCAATCGTCTGACCAATCGATTTCACAAATGAGTTCAGAGCGGTCGACGCTCCTCGCAGATTGTAACCTACCGAGGACTGCGCTATGATCGTAAATACGGTAAAAGAAAAGCCGAAGCCTATTCCATACAGCGCATTAAATATTAACATCATAAACATGGGTGTTCCTTCGTGAACAAAGGCCAAACCGATGGCTCCTGCCGCGATAATCAGCATACCGATCAGCGAGGTGCTGCGTATTCCTCGGCTAATGATCCAACGGCTGCCCAGCACCGAGCCAAGCATCCAGCCGATCGACATCGGCGCAAGCACAAGCCCGGAGATCGTAGCATTCTTGCCAAGTACACCTTGTACATAAAGCGGCAGATAAGAAGTCAAGCCAATCAGCAGAGCACTCCCGAGCACACTCGCGATGTTGGAGTAAGCGATGTCCTTGATCTTGAACAGCTTGAGCGGAAGCAGCGGCTCCTCCACTTTTTGCTCCACAATAAAGAAAATAACCAGCGATATAACCGATACCGCAAAAATACCGAGCAAGAGCGGCGAGGTCCATTCCCATTGCTGTCCTCCGGTCGCCAGACCAAACAGCAGCGCAGTTACCCCGATGGTAAACGTAATCGCTCCGGCATAGTCGATCTTCACATCCCGCCGCTTGACCTCTTCTTTAAAATAGCGAATGATCATAAATAAAGAAATCAGCCCAAATGGCAAATTAAAATAAAAGATCCAGCGCCAATTCAGAGAATCTACGACATATCCGCCGAGCAGCGGACCAACGAGCGACGAGATGCCCCAGACCGAGCTGATCATCCCCTGAACCTTGGCACGCTCCTCTATAGAATAGATATCCCCGATGATGGTAAAGGTAACCGGAAGCAGCCCACCGGCGCCGATCCCTTGGATTGCCCGAAAAATAATAAGCTGCTCCATACCTGAAGCAAAGCCGGACAACATCGATCCGGCCAGAAACAGAACCGATCCGATAACAAATACGAGCTTACGCCCATATAAATCACTGATTTTCCCGAAAATTGGAGTCGCTACTGACATCGTCAGCAAATAAGCGGTAAATACCCAGCTCAGCAGCTCCACACCACCGATATCTCCGACAATTCTCGGCCCTGCCGGACCGATAACCGTCCCTTCAATCGCAGCCAGAAATGTAGATAATAACAGCCCGGCCAGTATATAATTGCGTTTTAATGTTGCGCTCACTCTCTTTCTTCCTCTCTCTCTGTCTAGACATGCATCATTAAATTATAAATGACCCCCTATTAAAAGAAAAGACGAACAAGCAGAATTATATAGGCATAGTTTGCCACATCTGCTTGTTCGCTGATTCATTCTTCTACTTTGACTTCATTTAAAAAAATGAAGCTGGTCTTCCGTCTCCAGACTTCCCTGATTCATCCGCCAAGTCGCTGCCTGCTCCCCTGCGAACAATTCCGGCTCGTGGGTAATCATGACCAGCGCTGCTCCGGAGGCCACAGCCTCCCTGCAGAGAGCGGCCAGCCTGGCTGCTCCGTGCAAATCTGTGCCCGCTGTCGGCTCATCGAGAATATACAGCTTCTTAGGCACGATCATAGCTGCGGCTACGCTCAGCAGCCGCTTCTCCCCTCCGCTAAGCATATAAGGAGACAGGCGTTCCTTGCCTCGAAGTCCTGCAATGGCAAGCAGGGCCTGAGCCCGCTCCAACATCGGCTCCGGCGTCCGTTCGCGAGGAGCGAGCCCCTGAACCGCACGGGGACCAAAGAGAAGTTCTTCCAGCACCGTATTAGCCACGAACTGATGCTCCGGCTGTTGAAAGACATAACCGATATCCTGGGCCATATCCGATAAGGATAAGCGCGCAATATCCTGTCCCCGCCACCATACTTTCCCTTTTGGGGGATCAAGCAGGCCCATGAATAGGCGCGACAATGTCGTCTTGCCCGATCCAGTCTCCCCGCATAAGAGCTTCCACTCCCCTGCGTACAGAGACAGACTGATATTCTTCAGAACATTCCCCTTGTTCAAATCATAAGCATAGGACAAATTATTGATTTCCATTAATAGCTTATTGGAAGGGGCCTTTTGCGTATGAACTTCAGCTTCAGCCTCAATCTCAATCTCAACTTCAAACTCGGCTTCTGCTTTTAGCATTGACGAAGCTCTTCGCTCAAGCCCAGGCTGCATTCGATCAGACAGGAGGCCCAGCTTGACCAGATTTATTCTCTCCTGCTCCAGCAGGCGCTCGCTGGGCCCATCCAGGGCAATGTTCCCATGCTCCAGCACGATCAATCTTCCCGCCGCTACGGCGAATTCATCGATCCTTCCGCTAAGGGTCACAATGGTGCGACCTTGCTGCTGCAGCTTGTCCAGCAGCAGGAGCAGACGTTCCTTCGCTGCAGCATCCAGACTCGCCGCAGGCTCATCAAGCACGAGTATGGGCGTCTCCATGGACAGCACGGCGGCGATGGCCGCGCGTTGACGCTGGCCCCCAGACAAATTATGCACATTATCCATGCGGTAATTGCTAAGCTCAACCGCAGCCAGTGATTCCACAATCCTTCGTTCGATTTCGGACAGTTCACAGCACATATTTTCCGGCCCAAAGGCGACCTCATCTTCTACGCGCCCTTGTACCAGCTGGGCATCCGGATCCTGAAATACGACACCGATTCGCTCGGCGACCTCACGTATTGCTCCTTCTCCAGCCGGATCTACTCCGTGGACAGATAGCTCTCCACTGCGGATTCCGCCTCCCGTTCGGGGCAAATAGCCGCAGAGCAGCTGGGCCAGAGTAGATTTGCCACTGCCGCTGTCTCCCGTGATATGAACCCATTCACCAGATGCAGCGAAGAGCGAAATCGCTTGTAATGCCGGCTTGGCATCCTCCGCATAGGAATAAGCAACATTACGCAGTTTAAGCGGATAAATCGATGCTTCTGCAGAAGAACTCATTAATTTGCTCTTCTACCACTGTTGACTGCAAACCGCCGCAGCAGACCGCTACGGCTCAGCACATCGCCCAGCAGCTTGGTCAGTATCCCGCACATCACGATGCCGCTTAGAATACGAACTCCAAGAGCCATGAGCAGCACATCCGTTCCCCATGCCATATAGCCGAACATCCTGGCTGCGAAGAAGAACCAGATCGGAACCATCGCTCCCCCAACCAGCATAAGTACAGGCAGATTCCATTTCTTGTACCGAACCGCAGCGAATATAAGCTCGGCAATCACCATATAACATGCTGCAGCTACGAAGCAGGAAGCGATTCCGTATGCCGATCCCATAAAGGACTGAACGACCGCTCCAATACCATAGGTAATGACCGCCGTTCCCGGTTTGCGGATAATGTAATACGCAAGCAGGCCATAAATCATATATAAACCAGTAATCGTAGACGTCGCTATTGGTCCGCCCAGTCCATTCAAGGCCTGATTGAGCGGTGAGAGATAAATCGTTATTACCCCATTGGCCGCCGCCAACATCGCCATAAGTACAATTTCAATCGTTGTAAATGCTTTGAATACTCCGTTACCTGAAGATTGATTCATTTGTTTCGTCATCCTCTCCTCTGATTGTTAACCAACAATTTAAATTTAGGTTAACAATCAGAACGCGTCAAGTCTTTTTTTTAAATGAACCATAAACAGGCCGTCACTCCAACACTTATCACCATCAGAACATATCCGGCAATCCCAATCTCCACGCCCCTGAGGAAAGTGCGCACCGGGTAAGCGCCGAAGCCCTTGGACTCCATTGAGCCGGCCGTCTGCTCCACACGTCTTATAGCCCCGGTGAATATAGCCGCAAGATTGCCGCGCCACATCCGCAATCTCTCACCCATGCCGCGAGGCTTCCTGCCGAATCGCAGCTGGCGCGCTTGCCTTGCTACCCGACCTTCCGATTCAAGCAACGGTAGAAAGGTTAACGCCATGGATATGCCAAAGACGAAGCGATAAGGAAGCTTCAGGCGTGTAGTCAAAACGGTAACGAAATCCTTGGGATTTGTGGACTCGATGTAAAGGATTGAAGATAAAAACAGACAGAACATGCGCAGTGTAATCGCCGCTGCATATTCGGTGCCTTCGATTGTAATCTGTAGAGGCCCCCAGCTGGCAAATGCTTCCCCCGCTGGAGCCGCGATGCTGGTGATGATGAACAAGGGCAAGCCAAAGACGGCAATAAACCGCAATCTGCGCATTAGGCGCAACCAGCTCATTCCCGCACCATAACGGGCCAATCCGACGAACAAGGCCAGCATGATCAGCAGCGGTATCGGCTTGTCCCAATGCATCGCCAGAAGCGCAGCACAGAACAAAGCGACCAGCTTGCTGAGCGGATCTATAGATTTCAGCCCGAAGCCCCGCCTGAGTGAATAATCTGGATGTAACTGGTTCACAAGTATTTCCCCCCTGAATCATAGTCTCTACGCAGCAAAGAACAAATAATCAGATCAACGAAGCCCTCCTCGGTTCGCTGGTACTCCCGCAACAGCCCCTCCTCATGGAAGGCAAAAGATTGCAATATGCTGCGAGAGGCACTGTTCCGTGGATCGACCAGGGCTTCAATCCGGTTCAGTCCCATCGTCATGAAGCCGTAATTCAGTATTAAACGAAGCGCCTCTGTCATATAACCCTGTCGCCAGTAATCACGCCCTATATCGTAGCCGATTTCCCCGCGATAGGCCCCGGACAGCTCCCACGTATTAAAGCCGCAGCTTCCAATCAGCCTTTGCTCCTGCACCAGCTCGATTCCCCAGCGCATCGTATCCTCCGTCTCGGACAAGCCGTTGAGGAAATCGATCATCTCCGCTGTCTCTCCCACAGAGGTAAACACGGGGACATTCATATATTTAACGACCAGCGGATCACTCCAATAGCGGAACAGATCTGCGGCATCCGTCTGCTCCATCCTTCTTAGGCGTATCCTCTCGCCTTCCAGCACCGGAATCTTGCCACCGCATTTAAACACAAGCCTCATCTCCTAACCTGCGCAATCAGTTGTTTTTATATAAGCACAGAACAGGAGCCGGAGTCAAAGCGAAAAAATAAGCCCGGCACTTGTCCGGACTTTATCCTATCAGGAGTATTGTATTTTCAGTTCATAGCTTGCTCATTGCAAGCCCACGATACATTTTTGCAAAGTCTCACGGATGGCAGCCCGCACATCGTCCTTCCTGTACTGCAATACTGGCATCGTATCCTCTGGATCAAGATATGCGTCGCGATTCTGAATCTCCATCGTATCCGCCAAATGAATACCATGCTCTCTTCCAGCCGCCAGTTCTGCCGCATCCATCTGTTCCATCGCCGATTTCATCGTCTCTAATGGAACTACAATGACCTTCGTCTCCGTCTGCCCCAGCATATCAACAATCATCTGATTGAATTCAGTAAATTTCATATTGGTGTCACTAATCGCATAACAGCTGCGATGAGTCCCGTGTTCAATTGCGCCTGCAGCCGCTTCAGCCACTTGCTGTACGGTCACCATAGCAGTGCCCCCGTCCAGTACGGGTACGGTGTCTCTGCCTTTTACCTGTTCCACGAACATCGTCCACAGAGGCATACGTCCAGGCATCACTCCGAAAATATAAGGCAAGCGCAGCGACATCACATCCATCGTCCCTTCACCTTCCATAAATGCAACTTCTTCCTGAAGCAGACGTGTCCGAGGATAGCCATTGTTCCGCTTTAAATCCAGATCCGTCCAAACCTCGGCAAAATGGGAAAAATACGAGCCGAAGACCACAAATTTCTTCACGCCGGCCTGCTTGGCAAGACGAGCCATGCGTTGAGTCGGCAAGACATTAGCTTCATAGAAAAATTTCATCGCAGGTGGCGCCGGAACGACACGTTCATCTGCACCAGCCGCATATATAAACGCATATTTGCCTTCCAGCATTTTTACAACCTGTTCATCCGTCATCTCATTGATATTAGCCAATGTGCATTGAACTTCAGAGGGTAGTAAATCCTCTGCAGGCATGGGTGGAAGCGCCACTGTTGAGACGCGGTAACCTCTCTTTAGCAGTTCTTTGGTTGTATAAAAGCCCAGAAACCCCGTGCCGCCAAGTACAAATACTTCTTTCATTTACTACATCTCCTTTGCACCCATAATAAAATGATAGTGTCACTATCAATAATAGTATTTTGCTATATTTGTACATGTGAATGAAATCACAATATTAAGCGATATAAGGCGTTTTTTCATAAATTATTTTTAGTTAATCCCCAACCGCCCAAATTCACAATATAATGCAGCATATTCATCCGGCGGATCGGCAGATAATATAAACCACATTCTCTGGATGTTCCACCAAAGTCCGACAGTTAAGGAGGTTCACTCGCATGACAATTTATTTGATGATTACTCTGTTGGCCATCGCTGCGATTGGATCAGGAATTGTCGCCTTCGCCTTCCAGCAGCTGACTCACATGAAATTGCAATCCACTTATCATCTGTTTCAATATTTGGAGAAATCCGGCGTCTACAGCCGGGAGCGTTTCGGCTGTCTGAAGAAGCAGGAAGTTGATATTCTCTCTGAGGACGGTTTGCGCTTGTGCGGCTATGTCATAGAAACCGACCCATCGTCCAAACAATGGGTAATTATCGTCCATGGCTATACCGTCTCTATGCTCATCTCCACCCAATATATTGATCTTTTCCAGCGCGAAGGCTTCAATATTCTGCTCATTGACCAGCGCCGCCACGGAAATAGTCAAGGGAAATATACAACCTACGGCTTCTATGAAAAATACGATGTTGCTGCATGGGTCAGATGGCTCTTACATAACTACGGTACCGATTGCAGCATCGGCCTTCATGGCCAGTCACTCGGCGGAGCGACCGTGCTTGAGTATTTGAGCATCGCCCATTCCAACATCAAATTTGTAATCGCAGACTGCCCGTTCTCCGATTTGACACAGCTTCTGCATCATCAAGCGAGAACGATCTATAAGCTTCCACCTTACCCGCTCTTGCCTATCGTCAATAAGCTTCTGAAACGCAAAGCCGGATTCACCATGGAACAGGTTAGCCCACTACAGGCGGTAGAACACTGCCATCTCCCCGTTCTGTTCATCCATGGGACGAAGGACAACTATGTACCCACCTATATGAGCGAACAGCTGTACAAGCGCAAGCCCGGACAGAGAAGCCTGCTCCTGGTAGATGGCGCGATCCACGGCAATGCCTATGCTGTAGCCCCCAAAGAATATAGCGAAGCAGTCCGCATATTAATACATCAAGCGCTCAAGGAGGAAGCGGTGCCAGCCCTCACCACCATCCCCATCGAATTCACCACGTCTACTGAGCCTGCCGTATTGCCACTATCCACCTGAGTGGCTCTGCTTTATACGGCCAGGCATTCATAATATAATAAGGCGTAATAGTTCGTGAACAACCTCTAAACAGATAAAAGGGAGATGGGCATATGTTCCATACAATCAGCTACACGGGTTCCCGTGAAGAACAGCATAATCAAGTCGTATCGCAATTAAAATCACTAATCTGCGAGGAGCCAGACAGAATTGCCAATCTAGCCAACGCTTCTGCTCTATTAAACTTCTATCTATCGGACATTAACTGGGTGGGCTTCTATATGTTCGATGGCAAGGAGCTTGTGCTCGGCCCGTTCCAGGGACTGCCGGCTTGCATTCGCATCCCGCTTGGCAAAGGCGTATGTGGGACAAGCGCAAAAGAACGCCGTTCCCTACGAGTAGATAATGTACATGCTTTTCCAGGTCATATTGCCTGTGATGCCGCATCGAACAGCGAGATTGTCATTCCAATGATCAAGAATGGCGAGCTGATCGGTGTACTCGATATGGATAGCCCGCTGAAATCCCGCTTCGACGAGTTGGATCAAGCTTTTCTGGAGCAATTCGTCCAGGTTCTAACGGAGCATCTCTAGTTCTATAATCGATATAAATCCCATACAATAATCTTCCGGTAACTTTTCAGAACGTGAACAATTCCACTGCTTTCTAATTACCGGTCTGGCATCATAGATATGTGAAGGGTCTGAAAAATGCCAATTTAAAGCAAAAAACAAAGTGGAGAAGCGGTTTAATCCCTTTTAATGCCATTTACTGTTAAATAAGAGAAATTGAACGATTTCCTTCTTCCCCTTATTTCAGTTATGATATTAAAAGTGTATGTTCAAGAATTCGCTTACTCCACTATTTATGAAAGGAAGGGTCGCACCATGTCAGCGTTTCAACGAATCCGGCCTGGGAATCTCAAGCCGTTCGTATTCTTTACCGTGATTATGATCCTGAAAAGCTACCTTGCCTGGATCACGATATTCGATCAAATGCCGGTCTGGGGACCGTTGATCAAGGAGCTCCCGTTTATCCTGATTCTGTTCTGTCTAATCGAGGTCTTCTCCTCCAGGAGAAAATTCGGAATTTATCTGAGCGTCAACCTGATTGTTACTGCCGTCTTCTTTGCAGCTATTATGTATCATAAATATTATGGCGTTATCGTCACCTATCATGCGCTTCAGCAGGTTAATCAGGTGACCGCAGTTAAGAACAGCGTATTCTCTCTGCTCGCTCCATATTATCTGCTTATTTTCCTTGATATTGTTGTCATCGGCTTCTGGCTAATGCGCAGGAAGAGAGCGGAGAAATTCAAGAGATTATTTAATTTGAACCGAGTCAGCAAGACCTTTGTAGGCGTTGTACTCGGAATTTCACTCGCTCTTTGCATATTCAATATTTGGCCAAATCGGGCCAGCATGAATGAGATCAAGCAAGCCGAGCAAATGGGGATTCTGAGCTATGAGACCTATACCATTCTATCGAACAAAGAGGAAGATCTCGTAGACAAAGATGAGATTTCCCAAGCTAAAATCGACAAGATCAAAGGGATTAATAAGCAGGACAATCCGCAATTCTTTGGCGCAGCCAAAGGCAAGAATCTGATTATTATCCAGTTAGAGTCATTCCAGAACTTCCTGGTCGATCTGGAGATTGATGGTCAGGAGATTACTCCCGTCATGAATTCGCTTGTTAAAGATAATTTCTATTTTAAGAATTTCTATCAAATGGTAGGGCAAGGGAATACATCGGATGCCGAGTTCGTAGTAAATACATCATTCTATATTCCTTATAACGAAGCGGCAACGCAGAATTATCCGAATAAAGAGCTGCCTAGCCTGCCTAAACTATTAAAATCAAATGGCTACGATACGGCTACCTTCCACACCAATGTGGTAGATTTCTGGAATCGCGGCGAATTGTACAAAGCGATCGGATGGGACCGCTATTACGACCAAAAGTTCTTCGGTCAAGAGGATACCGTATTCTTCGGACCTACGGACGAAGTGCTATACAAGAAAACGGCTGAAGAATTGGGTAAAATGCAAGCGACAGGTCTCCCATTCTATTCACAGGTTATTTCAATGACCGCGCATCATCCATTTACCATTCCACACGAATTGGACCGGATTACGCTGCCGGAGCGTTACGAGAACAATATGGTCGGCGATTACCTTCGCTCGCAAAATTATGCGGATTATGCCCTTGGCTTATTCATTGATGATCTGAAGCAGCGCGGAATTTGGGACAACAGTGTGGTTGTCGTCTATGGCGACCATCTGGGACTGCCGAAATTTTCGCTCGATAAGCATGGCCTGGAACTTATGAGCGAAATTTACGGTCGCGACTACAGCTACCGTGATATGTTGAACATCCCGCTTGTCATCTCGATTCCAGGACAATCGGAACCAAAAGTTTTGGAGAATGTCGGCGGACAGGTGGATATTCTGCCGACCGTCGCCAACCTGCTGGGTGTTTCGATGAACGATCAGATCCATTTTGGTGAAGATATACTGAATCATAACTATAATTTATTGCCACAGCGTTACTATTTGCCTTCAGGTTCGTTCATTAACGACAAAGCCGTGTTCATGCCGGGAACCTGGTATGAGGATGGGACCCAGTTCCCGTTGGCCAAGGACAGTGTTAGTCAGGCCCTCACTACGGAGGATGAATATAACCGGGCGCTTGATCTGCTGCGCTTATCTGACAGCTATGTACAACAGCTCCCGGATCGTGAGAAGGATCAAGAGTAAATCTGCTTTACAAAAAAACCAGGCTGCCTCAATATTAGGCTGCCTGGTTTTTGCTATATTATATGTGCTTCCTCTATCCAACCCATCGGTTTAGTTCTGCAGCACACCTGGTCTTGGTGTCACACCAAAAGCTTGAGCCAAATCAAGCAGCTCTCGATCCGAGATTGTCTGCTGCTTGCCGCCTTGTGCACATACTATCGTATAGACCTGCGCAGCCTTCTCCGCGGTCTCGATCAATCCAAAGGCCTCATCCATCGTCGTACCTGCTCCGAACACGCCATGATGCGGCCACATCACAATTCGCACACCCTTCATGCGCTCTGCGGTTGCTTCGCCAATCGCATCTGTACCTGGCACCATCCACGGAATAATTCCAACGCCTTCCGGGAACACAACCAGACATTCTGTACACATCTCCCATAGAGTTTTCGTAAATTCAATCTCATCCAGGTTATGTGTAAAGGTCATGCCAATCAGATGGGTTGCATGGCAATGCATAATGACTCGGTGCTTAGGATCTACTACTAACCGCTGCATATGATTCATCAGGTGAGTTGGCAGCTCGCTCGTAGCCACTCCCCCATCGGCAAACCCCCATAAAATCTCATAGCTATGCCCATCCTGGCCTATCCGGATCACTCCAAGGTTCACTGCCGGGTCTTTGATAACATTCTTGAAGTATTTGCCCGATCCCGTGACAATGAAGTACTTCCCTGCCAATTCAGCGGCATCAAAGCTCATCGGCACAGTGCGCTCTACTTTCGAAATATCCAGATAATCGCTTACTTCCTCCTCTGCGATTAGATAGCTAATATTTCCTCCATTGCGTTCGTCCCATCCCAAACGGTACAAATTGGCCGTAGTATCGCACATTTCCCGAAGAAACGGTGCAGTCCGTATATCCTGAAGCATGCTCTTCACCCTACCCTTGCTGTTAATATAAATAAATGACTTTTTCAATAAATTATCCATTTTCTTTGTTTCCAACATTATGATAACATGAAAACAAAATAATTCAACGTCATTTAATGGTTTTATTTTTGTTTTTCACATTTAACCTTTAATGTCAAAAACAAAAAAAGATTTTATTTGGTTTTTCGTAGTTTGTTTTTTGTTTTTCTTCTAAATTTAGGTACAATAGAATTATGTTCACTCTGGGAGAGGCGGGTTCAAATGAAGGCTTTTGAGCGGAAAGAAAAAATTATTCAAGAATTACATAGACATAAAAAAGTACTCGTCTCACAGCTGGCTGACAGCTTCAAGGTTACCGAAGAGACAATTCGCCGCGATCTGGAGAAGCTTGAGCAGGAAGGGGTCGTGACCAGAAATTATGGCGGGGCCGTTCTAAACAATCATATCCAGGACGATCTGCCCTATCAGATGAGAAATACGCGAAATATCGAGGAGAAAAGAGCCATCGCCAGCTTACTGCTCTCACTGATTAACGACGAAGATACACTGATGACCGATACAAGCTCCACCGTATTTGAAGCGCTCAAGCTCCTCGAGTCTGAACGCGACAATCTGACGATTATCACAAATTCTGTGATTATCCTGAACGAGTTCAATCAGACAAGCCATACGATTATTTCCACCGGCGGTTCACTTCGGCCCAAGGCAAGCTCGTTGATCGGACCGGTAGCCAGACAGACCATTCAAAATTATAATGTCGATATTGCCCTGTTCAGCTGTAAAGGCATATCCATGATGAGCGGCATCACCGATTCGAATGAGCCGGAGAGCGAATTGAAGCAAGCGATGAGTCAGCAGGCCCGGCAGACCATTCTGCTCATCGATTCAAGTAAATTCGATTTGATCGGCTTCGTCAAAATGCTTGAGTTCAAGCAGATCCGTTATATCATTACCGATCGCAAACCTTCCGACGAGTGGATCTCATTCCTGGAAAATCAAGATATTACATTGCTCTATCCCTGATTTACACTTTTGTACTCTTGGTTTAATACCCATTGCTCATAACTGCAAATATAAAAAAACAGGCCCCTGGCTTAAACAGGCGGCCTGTTATCGTAACATACACTCCTATGAGACAAAGGTTATCGATTTGACCGTGCCACCCTCGAAATCCTTAACGAGGAAGCTGCCGTCTTCCATAATACCGTAGGAGTTCGGATAATTCTCTTTGGGAAGTGCAATCGATCCGGGATTAAGCACAAATATGCCGTCTTTCATATCAGCTACAGGTACGTGAGTATGACCCTGAATGAAAATATCGTTCTCCAATAGCGGCGGCAATTGCTCTATACTGAAGCCGTGCCCATGCGTTACATATATGCGACGTCCCTCATGAAGGATTACCGTATAATCCGCCATCATCGGGAATTCGAGCAGCATTTGATCCACTTCCGAATCGCAGTTCCCGCGCACAGCCACGATATGCCGCTTGTACTGATTCAGCGTCTCTGCGACCTGTGCTGGGTTATATCCTTCAGGCAGCGGATTTCTAGGCCCATGATACATAAAATCGCCGAGCATAACGATCTGGTCAGGCCTCTCCTCCTTCACTTTCTCGATTGCCTTGTTCAGCCAGTACGCTGATCCATGAATGTCGGAAATAAACATCAATTTCATAATCCATCTTCTCCTTATTTAGTAGCGCTCTGTTCAATGTAACATAATCCTTTCATCCGGATCGACCTCATTATGCACAAGAGCCGCCCGCGCTAGCAAATGACGCTGCTGCGCGAACGGCTCTCCAATGAATCCATACCTATCTGTCTAATTAAGCTTAAGCTCTATCCGCCATTGGCTTCTTCCAAATACCGAGCACCAGGGCTGAGATCACCGAACCAATCGCTACTGCAAGCAGGAACAACAGCGCATGATTGGCCAGTGCAGCAACGAAGATTCCGCCGTGTGGAGCCGGGATATTAATCTTCCATAGCTGGGTAAGCCCGCCGGCCACCGCTGAACCGAGGATACAGGAAGTCAGGACACGAAGCGGATCGGCTGCCGCGAACGGAATCGCTCCCTCGGTAATAAAGGACAGCCCCAGCACATAGTTGGTCAAGCCAGACTTCCGTTCGTCTTCTGTGAATTTGTTCTTGAAGAAGGTGCTGGCCAGCGCAATCGCCAGCGGAGGAACCATCCCTCCGGCCATGACAGCCGCCATCATCAGTCCGTTTGTGTTGCCGCTGGATGCGAATACCCCGATAGCAAAGGTATATGCAGCTTTGTTGAATGGACCGCCCATATCTATCGCCATCATCCCGCCGAGTACAAGCCCCAGCAGAACCGCGTTGGCCGTCCCCAGATTATTTAATCCGGATACCAGCCATGTATTAATCGAGCTGAAGACAGGATCGAAGATAAAGTACATAATTGAGCCAGCGATCAGCAGCCCAAATACCGGATAGAGCAAAATTGGCTTAAGCCCTTCCAGCGATTTCGGTAATCCGGCGAACAGCTTGCGCAGCCCAATCACGATATAACCGGCCATGAAACCAGCGGCCAGACCACCAAGGAAACCTGCGTTCGAATTGACCGCCATCAAGCCGCCAACCATCCCTGGCATGAGCGCTGGACGATCCCCGATGCTCATGGCGATAAATCCGGCCAGAATCGGAATCAGGAAGTGGAAGGCCCCATCTCCCCCGATCGTCATTAGCAACTTGTACAGTGGATGATCCGGTCCGCCCACCTGTTCGAACAGGAAGGAGATAGCGATTAGTATCCCGCCGCCTACGACAAACGGCAGCATATGCGAAATACCGTTCATTAAGTCCTTGTAAATTTTGCTGCCAACGCTTTTCTTTTCTTCCCGCTCTGGTTCCTCAGCGGCTTTATTGCCGCCATGGTAGATCGGTGCATCGCCCTGGAGCGCTTTTTGAATCAGCTCCTTAGGTTTGCGGATACCGTCGCTAACGGGTCTTATGAGCACGGGTTTCCCATCAAATCTGGCCATCTCGACGTTTTTATCCGCAGCGACAATTACCCCGCTGGCCCGGCGGATTTCATCCGGAGTTAATACGTTTTTGGCTCCTTCCGAGCCGTTCGTCTCCACCCGGATAGTTACGCCCATCTCCTTGGCCATCTTTATTAGAGCATCCTCAGCCATATACGTGTGGGCGATCCCCGTTGGGCAAGCGGTTACAGCTACAACCAAAGCTTCAGATTCCGCTGTTTCGGAAGAGGTCTCCTGCGCCACCGGATGGGTCTTCTCCCGACCCTCGCTATGCCCGGCTTCCTTGCTTCTGCTTTGCGCCTCTTCGTCGCCCTCAGCCTGCTTGGCGTCAAACAATGCCGTCACTTCATCAGGTGTTCTCGTGTTCATTAATTGGTCGATGAATTCGCTATCAATTAACAGCTTAGACAGCGTAGCCAGCGTGCGAAGATGCATATTGCCCGCCCCTTCCGGAACGGCAATCATAAAGAAGATTGTGGCTGGCTCTCCATCGATAGAATCGAATTCCACTCCTTTGGAGCTTTTGGCAAATACAACAGTCGCTTCGTTAACCACATTTGTCTTCGCATGGGGCATGGCAATTCCCCCACCGATCCCCGTACTCGCTTCTGCTTCACGTTTCAGAATCTTTTCCTTGAACAGCACTGGGTCGGAGATTCGATTATGCTTATACAGGCTTGCGATCAGCTCATCGATTGCCGCATCCTTCGTCTGCGCCTGTAAATCCATGATCATCGTCTCTTTGATCAACAAATCGGTTATTTTCATGGTTAACACCCCTTTAGTTATTCGTTTACCCAACCAGCCTGAATCTATCGGTTATTAATAACGACCTGCGGCAGCAGTTGATTGATTTGATCTCTGGTGGCAAGATCATCCGCAAATGCCGTAGCGCTGCCTGCAGCGACCCCGGTGCGGAATGCTGCGAGCGAATCGCCGGTTTGCACCAGCGTACCTACGAAACCCGCAATCATCGAATCACCGGCTCCCACCGAGTTCTTGACTTGCCCCTTCGGCACCACCGCATGATACACAGCGGACTCGGTGATTAGCAGAGCCCCTTCAGCCGCCATAGAGACGAGGACATTTCTGGCTCCATCCTCCAGCAGCTTGCGTCCGTACACAACGATATCCTCCACGGAATTTAATTCGGTGTCATACAACTCAGCGAGCTCATGGTGATTCGGCTTGACGAGCAGTGGATGATGCTTGAGTGACTGGAGCAGCGCTTCACCAGTCGTATCGATTACAAACTCGGCATCTCTTTGCTTGCTAACCCGAATCAAGCGTTCATAAAAATCCTCACCGAGCGATGGCGGAACACTGCCCGACAGGATCACGATGTCATCCTTTTGCAAGGCGGATAACTTCTGCAGCAGCTGCTCCGCCTCCGCTTCGCTAATGTCCGGCCCGAGGCCGTTAATCTCCGTCTCTTCGCCATGCTTCAGCTTGATATTAATCCGCGTATCGCTTGCTATTGTTACAAAGTCGGTCGACATGCGCTCTTCCTGCAATCTATCGTTCACGTACCGGCCAGTGAATCCTCCAAGGAAGCCAAGCGCCGTGTTCTCGGCACCAAGCTGGTTCAATACGCGTGACACGTTAATTCCCTTGCCCCCCGGAAGCTTCAAATCCCGCTTCATCCGGCTAAGGCCGCCTATGTTAAGCTCGTCAACCTCTACGATGTAGTCCACAGACGGGTTAAGCGTTATTGTATATATCATGATGCTGATCCCTCGATTATTTTTGTTTTATGTGCGATGCCCTTCCGCAGATGGGGAGGTACGCTATCTGTAATCAGGATCGCCTCGTTCAGATCCAGCAGCTTGGCGAAAGTGACCTCGCCGATCTTACTGGAATCTGCTAGAACATAGGTTTGACCCGATAACTGATGAGCCCGCCGCTTGATAAGCGCTTCCTCAGGGTCCGGGGTGGTATATCCCAGCTCCAGATCAACTCCGTTCGTCCCAAGGAAGCATCGGTCGAATCGGAAATTATCCATGTTCTGCAAGGCAATGCTACCGATGACAGCCTTGGTATGAATCTTCATCATTCCGCCAAGCAAATAACTGCGGATTCGTTGGTTAACCAGAGCTTCGACATGGGACAGTCCGTTAGTCACAACCGTCACATTCTCCGCTTCAATATATGAGATCATCGCTAGAGTAGTAGTTCCCGCATCTAAATAAATACATTCATTATCCCGAATTTCGCGAGCGGCAAGGCGAGCGATAACATCCTTTTCTTGAATGTTTTTGGATGTTTTCTCATCCATCCCCGGCTCCTGACTCCTCTGATTCAGCAAGCTGGCTCCGCCGTGAATTCGCTTCAGCAAATGGCGGCTCTCCAGATCGACCAAATCCCGACGGATCGTTGATTCCGAAGCTCCGATAGCTTCAACAAGCTCCTGCAGCTTAACAACACCTTGACTTTGCAAGCGCTCTAATATTAGGTTGTATCGCTCTTCTGTCAACATAGCCATCCCTCCATCTGTTTTTATCATAGCACATAGCGCTCATAAATCAATCATTTTCTTTCACAAACATTCATATTCATCCAAACTCATTTACCCTTTACTCCCCACGACCGAACTATACCCGCCAAGTTGCGTTTCAAAACACAAATATGCTTACTATCCGATCCCCACATTGTAAAGAAACTGATGATCGTTATTTACGCCAAAAGGCGATTCCAAACTCTAACGAAACTGGGCATCGCTATTTACACCAAAAAGGGCGATCCACAATTCTAACGAAACTGGGCATCGCTATTTACACCAAAAAGGGCGATTCACAATTCTAACGAAACTGGGCATCGCTATTTACACCAAAAAGGGCGATTCACAATTCTAACGAAACTGGGCATCGCTATTGTAGCAAATAAGGGGCTAAATAGCGGGTTTTTACCCAAATAGCGTTATGGTGTTTCGTTAGAGTTCGATACCCCTCATTTTTGTGTAAATAACGATATGGTGTTTCGTTAGAGTTTGCGGGAGTTTGCGGGAGTTCCACAGTGAGTTCTATTAGAGTTCCCTCGGGAGTCCCCGCAAAAAGTTTGACCAGAGTTTCGTAAGACTTCCTCGCCCTTTTCCAATAGTCCGATTATCGCTTTTTTCAACAGTTTCGATTATCGCAGGAGCTTACCCGCTCGCCCAAATTGTTATGTTGCCAAAATCCCAGCACTATTACATCTTTTCACGAAGAAGTATAGGAACTGTACACTATATAAAAAAAGAAACCCTCGTCTAAAAGACAGGGTTCCTATAGTTGCGGCAAAGTGAGCGAATCAGAAATCTAACGAAACTGGGAATCGCTATTTGCTCCAAAATGGGCGATTCACAATTCTAACGAAACTGGGCATCGCTATTGTAGCAAATAAGGGGCTAAATAGCGGGTTTTTACCCAAATAGCGTTATGGTGTTTCGTTAGATTTCCATACCCCTTATTTTTGTGTAAATAGCGATACGGTGTTTCATTAGAGTTTGCGGGAGTTTGCAGGAGTTCCCACATGAGTTCTACTAGAGTTCTACTAGAGTTCTACTAGAGCTCTACTAGAGTTCTACTAGAGCTCTAGTAGAGTCCCCACGGGAGTCCCCACAAAAGTTTCACCAGAGTTTCGTAAGACTTTCTTGCCCTTTTTCAACAGTCTGATTATCCTAGGAGTTTACCACACTATTGCCCTTATCAACAGTTCGATTATCGCAGGGGTTTACCCGCTCGCTCAAATCGCTATGTTGGCGAAATTTCAGCTTCCAGGACAATTACAGCGCCAAGCGGACCTCGGCCGCGCATTGCTCCCCCTGTTCTCTTTGTATCTCTTCTTCTTTCTTGCGCAAATATTTACGCCCTCTCCAGCGGAAGTAGGAGAATACCCCGCGGATATACTCATCCGCAATCATGCATGAATAGATAGCGATGATCCCCCAGCCTAACGATACCCCCAGCAGGTAGGAGCAGCCCGTCGCTACCACCCACATGAAGATCAGGGAGATCTTCATCGTATAACGCGTATCCCCTACGGCGTTAAGCGAGTTGCCGAGCGCCATATTGACCATTTTCCCCGGCTGAAGCATAAGGTTCATCCACAGCAATACGGCACAAAGCGCCAATATATCGGTATCCTGTGTGAACAAACCAAGCACATGCCTGCCGAAGACGACGAGAATGAATGCATTCACTGCCACCAGCGGCAACCCAACGGCCAGCACTTTATAGGCAGCCCGGTAGGCTTCTCCCGTCTTCCCGGCCCCATACAAATGAGCGATCTGAATCTGTGCAGCCAGTGCGAGAGAGAAACCAAGCAGGAAGCAGAACGATTCCAGCGTATTCATATAGGTTCTGGCCGCCAGCTCCGTCGAGCCGAGCATTGCCAGGAAGGAGAAGATCGCCAATTGCGAAAATACCCAATTCGCTGAATTGATGCCGAGCGGCCAGCCGATCTGCAGCACTTCCTTGAACAACCTGCGGTCAAAGAGGCGGAAATCGCTGAATTTAATCTTGCGCTCGAACGAGCCTAGAAAGATGACGAACAGGACGACCGTAGCGATCAGGCGGCTGGTCACCGTCGAGATTGCAACCCCGGTAAGCCCCAATTGCGGGAAGCCATATGCGCCAAAAATAAAGCCGTAATTCATCACAATATGAATCACATTCATGCCGACGGCGATGATCATCGGTCCTTTCGTATTTCCCGTATTGCGGATCGCCGTACCCAATACGGCAATAGCAGCGATAAGAATCATGCCCCCGCCAACGATAGGGATGTAGGTATCCGCCAAGGGCAGCAGTTCATCCGGAAGCTGCAGCATTTTGGCAATCGGACGTGAAAAAGCAATTAACAATACGCTTAACGCCAGCCCGATCGCGATGGTTACTTTAAAAGAGATAATCCCGACCGTTCGGGCATCCTCCTGCAGGCGGGAGCCAATCTTCTGAGCAATCACAATCCCCGCCCCGCTGGCTACCGTTGCAAACAACGTCGTAAGCGCATTAAATAGCTGATTGGAGAAACCGACAACGGCTACCGCATTATCAGATATCCGGCTCACCATCAGGGTATCGACGGAGCCGAGCAAAAATTGCAGGAACTGTTCAATAAATATAGGCCAAGCGAGCAGCCAGAGGTTAAATTTATTGCTCTCGTTGGTCTTGGATTTCTTCATTATTACAACCTCCTGAAGAACGGAGACGATGCTACGCTCCTGCTCTTATTAAACTTATTGACATGAATCACATTATAGATGCATTATTAGAAATAATGTATCAAATAATCAACTCAATCTTTCATAATTCAAACCTATATTTAGCGCTCCTGGAGGTGGATATATGTCTCAAATTATCGAAATAACCGCTCCCCCGCTGCCGCAATATATTATTAGCGGATCGACGCATATGTCATATGGCGGCAAACACCTCAGCCGCAAAAATATCGGCGTATTTGATCTGCTTGTCGTCTCCCAAGGCTGCCTCTACGTGGGCGAAGAGAAGCAAAATTACGAAGTCTCCGCAGGCCACGCCCTCATCCTTCGCCCGGATTGCTACCATTTCGGTTTCTCAGGCTGCCAGGAAGAGACGGTTCATCATTGGCTTCATTTCCAGGTATCCGGGAACTGGCGTGTCATCGAGCTGTCGGAATACTGCAAGCAGCATTTGGCTCAGGAAGGCGAAGACGGAGCGTATATGTCGCTGCATCCCTTCACCACAACGCCCTTCACGCTGGCTGTGCCGCAGTTCACCTATCTTCCCCAGCTACAGAAAATGATCGACACCATCGATGAATTAACAGAGATGAACCGGGCATCTCATCATAGCAGTGTACGGCTGAAGCAGCAGGCCTTGTTCCAGGATGTCATCGGTCTGCTCGCCGCGTCTCTGGAGACCGCTGCCCCCTCCCCAGGTTCAGTCTGCGCGGAGAAGGCAGCCGCTTATTTGCGTGAGCATTTCCGTGAACCCTTCTCCGCCAAAAAACTCGGTGAGAGCATTAATTTTCATCCCGTCTATATTGCCAGGTGCATGCAGAAGGTATTCGGATGCTCGCCGGCCGCATATATGCTGCTGATCCGGATCGAGCACTCCAAGCTGCTGCTCGTTCAGACCGATATGCCCATTGAACGGATCGCAGAAGAAGTTGGCTTCAACCATGCGGCCTATTTCACCGCTTGCTTCACCAAGCAGGAGGGCTTGTCCCCGCGCAGGTTCCGCCAACATTTTGCCTGGAACAGGGAATCCTGATTTAGGCCATAGCCGTAGGAGTAATTACCAACGGTATACTTTTTGCTTCTGTCCCGCTTCTCCTCTATAATGCAGATAAAGAACCAATTACACCAACACTGGAGGAAATGCATTGACACAAGTGAAAATTTTCGCGGACAGTATCTCCGATATCCCACAATCCTGGATCGACCAATATGACATCGGGATTGTACCGCTGTATGTAGTGTTTGGCGAGACTGCCTATAAAGACAGACTTGAGATCACTACCAACGACATCTACAAAAGAGTCGAGGCGACTGGAGAATTGCCCCGTACTTCTGCCCCGTCTCCTGCGGATTTCATAGCGGCCTTCTCCCCATGGATCGAGCAACAAAATCAAATTGTGTTCATCAGTATGTCATCCAAGCTCTCATCAACTTACCAGAGCGCTATGATCGCCGCAGCCGAGCTACCGGAAGGCAGTGTACATGTCGTTGATTCACTGAACGTGTCAGGAGGCATCGCCCTGCTGGTGAGGAGGGCTGTCATGGCAGCCAAGGCAGGCATGAAGGCAGAGCAGATCGCCTCCATGCTCCATGAGGAGCGGGATCAGGTAGAAATTGAAGTGCTTGTCGATACGCTCGATTACCTGCATAAAGGAGGCCGTGTCTCCAATCTGCAGCATATGATCGGGAGCCTGCTCAAGATTCGCCCTATTTTGCGGATTAAAGAAGGCGTCGTCATCTCGGCTGATAAATACCGTGGCAAGACGGAAAAAGCCGTCGAACGCATGCTGCATCACCTCACGGAGAACTTCCACAAGATCGACCGCGATCTGATCATCGTGGCGCAGACGCTTGCGGACAAGACTGCGGAATATATCAAGACAGCATTGCTGGAGCGGACAGCTGTCAAAGAGGTCGAGATTATTGAAGGCGGCTGCGCGATTTCCTGTCATTGCGGACCACGCACCGTCGCTATCATGTATAAGAAAAAACAGCTATCCTACTAAATCATATTTTTTGCAGATTACTGCTCATCATAGAACGAAAAAATGGCCATCTTCCAGGCGCAGGGCGCTTGGAAGATGGCCATTTATAATGCTATTTTTTGCCCGGGTCGATATCCTGCGGGCGCAGGCCCTCCCAGATATTCGGAATGTTCACTTGCTCCGGATGCTCAAATACGAGGAATGCGGTTGGCAAATAACGTTCGCCATACTCAGATGAAGGCTTGTTGACAATCTCCCCGCCCTTAGTCACTAGCACGGTCGAAGAGCCGCCATCCAAGTTCGCCGCGAGCACTGCGCCGTGATCCAGCATGATCTGCTGTACATCGTAAAGGCTGGCCCCGATGCTGTAACCAGGCTGACGCCCGTCGATAACGACGAACAGGATTGCCCCGTCCTCGCGCTGCCCCATTGCCGTGCGTGGCGCGATGCCCCAGCCTTCCTTCTGACTCTTGATCTGGCCTTTGCCGTTCACGATAATTCGCGGCTGGAAGGTAACAGCCTCCTGAATCCCCATATCCTTCAGTTCATCCAAAGAATATTTGCCGGCCACCATCTTTCCTTGCTTGTCGATCCCAACAATTTGGGTGGAGGATTTCTTGGAATCCAGTCCGTTATAGTATAGCTTGCCTTGCGAGATAACAACACCGATAGGCTTGAAACCATTTCCTTTCCAGTTCGGATCGGCGAAGCCTCCCCCGTTAATTCCCGCAACAGCGCCAGTCCGTTCGACCATACTGGACACTTTCTCACCCTTGCCCCGTTTGGCCGGAACACCAAGCCTGATCTTCGTCGGATCATTGACGGTCACCACATACCCGCGGTATCCAGTACCCGATACCTCCTCGATCTCCATTAACGGCTTTGGCTTCTCTTCCTCTTTATCCCCTGCCCCTGCAGTCCCTGGCTGCGGCTTGATTGTATGTGTATCCTTCTCTTCTCCCATTTCATCAAATTGCTTCTGGTAGGCGGCTACTCTTCGATCCAGCTCCGCCTGTCCAATGAGATATTTGGCCCAGTGCCGATGCTGGGTTGTAATTAAGGTATCTGCCATCAAATAGAGCATTTTATTGCCGGATGGCGTTAAATATAGCCACACCTCGCCTATCGCAGCCAGCAAGATCAATACCATCAGAAATCTTCCGACCGTATGGAAGAAGCCCTTCTTTTTGCGTTTCCGCTTCTTGGAAGGTTTGCGAGTCGCTGTGGAACTGCCTTTCTTCCCTGCTCCTCCTTGTCTCGTTGTAGAACGGCTAGGCAATGATGATACCGGATCCATAACATTTCCCCTAACTATCCAGATTTGCATACTACTCCAGAGGTCCCTTTTGAACTCTCACTTCTAGTAAACGCTTGGGAGGGGGATAAAGTTTCGTTCTCGCAATAATGCAAGACGCCCCCATCCGTTAAATCAACGGATGAGGGCGAATCCATAATCTATAGTCCATAGTCCACTAATCCAACTGCGCTTCCTGACGAATGCGTTCCAGCAAAGCCTGGCAACCCCTGCCGATTAATTCGTAGACCTCTTCAAAGTTGCCGGTATAATAGGGGTCCGGCACTTCTTTGTTCATTATACCTGGCACGAGATCAAGCAGCTTGACAATTTGTGCATGCTCGCTCTGCGATAACCGTCTCAAATCCTTCTCATTCTGGACATCCATGGCGACAATGTAATCGAATTCCGAGAAGTCCTCGATTGATACTTGTCTTGCTTTCAGGCCTTCATAAGAAATCCCATACTCATCAAGTATCCCTCTTGTGCCATGATGTGGCGGCTTGCCGATATGCCAATTCCCCGTGCCTGCAGAATCAATCAGAAAGCGATCATCCAACCCCTCAGCAGCCACCCTATGACGAAACACAGCCTCCGCCATCGGCGAACGGCATATGTTGCCGAGACATACAAATAGAACTCCTATTCTCTGTTTTTGCTCCACCTCATCCTCACCTCAACCCGATACTACATGATTGAAGTTGCCGTGACAAGCCTCTCCTGGATCTCCCGATTAATCCGGTTGCGCATATCGATAATATACTGCTCCTTTCTAGGATATTCGGAGAAGGTAATCGGTTCAACCGCAGCCTCCTCGATGATGCTCATCACAAATTCCTTAGAGCTCAAGCTCTCCAGAAGGTTCATCGCCCGAAGGTCATACAGCGCCTCGCGGAATACTTTGAGCCGGATGGAAGTGACCGGGCTTCCCTCTGCTCCCGGGTACACCAGAAAGGCATCGCCGGAAGGGAATCCGCAGCCCGCGTCGGTCACTGCATAAGGATTAATCGCGTGAATGGAAAACTGCGTATACCAGAAGTTGTAGCCCCAATGCAAGAAGCCGGCAATATCAAATTTATAGAGCTGGGTAGCGATGATGCGATTGCGGCGGCTTGGCATAGACATGAAGCGATTGCTTACCTTGTTATGCTGGGCGCAGCAATAATAAGTCCACAAATTCGGCACCTTCGCCTCAATAAACGCATCGATATGATCATTTGCCGGAATAGGGGTCTGGATCAAGCCTTTCTCATAAAACTCATAATCGGATAACGCATCGATCACCTTATATCCCCGCAAATGCGGCTCCATGATCTCACAGGCGCGGCGGTAACTGTCCAATTGCTCCAGGTTCGGCTCATCCGATATATGAAAATAACAGCGCTCCTGAATTCCCCATTCCTCCAAAACCGAGGTCAACTGCGGCAAAAGTGAGCTTAGGAATTTACGGTAAGCATCTCCTCCGGCATCGGTATCCCAACCGAATATAGCCCGTTCTTCCCCAGCAATGCTGGCTATAATCTTTGGAGCGGAAACCGCTCCCCACTGCGTAAACAAATGGGACATCTCGAAATATTCCATCCCCGTTCGCAATGCCATATCTATGAACCTTTTTAATCTCTGAAAATCAAATAAATAATTACCTTCAGCATTGACATGAACCTTAACGAGCTGAACGGTAGGGCGTTCGCCCCCGATCTTTGTATCAAGAGGCGGTGTGAACAAAGGAGTCAGAATCATATTCATCCCGTGCTCGGCCGCTGTCCTCATATAGTCTTCTATCAGTGTCCAATGGGACTCGCTCAATTCCTCCACCCCGTAATGCGTGCTTAGACAATCATAATGGAACCAGCCGGTATGAATTAACGTCTGCTTAGGAAGCACCGCATCGATCAACGAGATGGTATGGCTGACCTCAGCCAGCTTTGTTCCATCTTCATGCAGGAAACGAATGATTATAGCCGCGTCCTGTACTGCGGCATCTTCTGCGAACTCCGCTTCCACCCAAATGCTCCGCCACTGTCCCGGCAGCACTTTGATATTGTCGTCCGTCAGCTCCAGCAACGGATCAGGAAATAATCCGGGGTGCTTCGTCAAATAATCCGCATCCGTCTTCGGATAAGCTGGCATTTCGGAAGGTACCACTCCTACCCTGCTCATCTTCACATTGATTCCCGGAGATGGCACTGCCTTAACGTGAAGATATTGTGCCACCTCGGCCTCCTCGGGATCTATGTAGTAAGCGATCTGATACGAATATTTCTCGCCGCGCAATACAGAATCAACCAAGCTACAGGCAGCAAGCGGCTCTTCATGAAGGAACACTTTCTCCAGAGAGGATAGTTTCTTAACCTTGAGGTTCATAGATTCGAACAGCCTCCAGTATGAAGTATTTTCTATCTATCGTTAACCCTAATGGTACTCTCCGATAATCGCAATGTAAACGTTCTATATTGACTTTTCAGGGGCTTCGCCTGCTGCTGCTATGCGAAATAAGGCCTACTCCCCCTTATCGATTAAGAAGGAATAGGCCTTAGTTTAATTTACTGCAATCTCAAGGTTTCTTAAATCTTGTAAGCCTTCATCGCCTTGCGAAGCTCCTTGATGGTTGGGCGCTTGCCGTATAGCAATACGCCTGTGCGATAGATCTTCGCAGACAGCCATCCGAAGACATAGATCGCAATGAGCAGCACCACGATAGAGACGGCGATCTCCCAGGCTTTCGGCGTTCCCATTCCGATACGAACGATCATACTGATCGGAGAGAAGAATGGAATGTAATTACATACCTTCATCAAAAGTGAATTTGGCGCACTCATGCTGAAGCTGCCGATATAAAACGCGGCCAACGACAACATCGTGATCGGCATAACCGCTTGACCCAGCTCCTCTGTGCGGCTTACTAACGAGCCAACCGCAGCGAACAGCGTCGCGTACAAGAAATATCCCAAGATGAAATACACCAGCCCAAGAATAAGTACAGATGGATCCAACTGCGAGAAATCAAGCTCATACCCTTCCAAGGATGCGCGATTGTATGGAAGCGATAGATTCGCAGCTATAACTACGGCAAAGACGAGGATTTGCAGCAGTCCGATCAAGAACATGCCGATAATTTTACCGAACATTTGCACCAGCGGGGACGTGCTTGTAATCAGTAGCTCCATAATCCGCGAGCTCTTCTCGGCAGTTACCTCGGCCGCTATCATATTCCCGGTCATCATAATCGTCATGAAGAAGAGAATAATGAGCGCGTACATTACAACGAAGTTGGCTGGCGAGAAATCGCGCTCCTTGCCGGATTCTTCTCCATTCTGGGCGCCGCCTTGTGTATTTTCCAGCTTGTGTATATTGATCGATACAGGAGCATTCAATTCAGCCACCTGGGCATCCGATAGCGAGCCTTTGGTAATGAATTCAGTCTTCACACTTTGCAGGGCAGCCTGCAATTCGGTCTGTACTCCGCTGCTGATATTATCATTTTTGGAGACATAATTCACTTCCGGGAAGCTCTCTGCTTCTGACTTGTTGAACTGCAGATAACCGGCGATTTTACCCTCCTCCAGATCCTTGTCCAACGATGTGTCAGCCTGCTCATACTTGGTGAACTTCAGGCCTGACGCGGCAAGACGATCATGGTATTTCTCCAAAGAACCAGCCAGTTCGGGGTAGTCCGAATACACGAGCCCCACTGTCACCGGGCCGCTTTCTTTTCCTGTGAATTTATCAATGAAATAAGGAATATGAATACCGATTGTCAACAATATGGCCAGCACCAGTGTTGTGATCAAAAATGATTTTGTTCTCACCTTATTCATAAACGTGAAGCCTATAACTGTACTAAGCTTATTCATGAACCTCACCAACCTCTCTAATAAAGATCTGATTCAATGTTGGCTCTTTTATCTCGAAATGCTCTACTTCGCTCTCATCCATCGCCTTACGCAAAATGGCCTTCGCTACGGCCACGTCGGATATGCGAATCGAATACCCTCGCTCCTTGCGCTCCACCTTCTCGACTCCATCGATCGCTTCCAGTCCGTTTACTTCACCTGTCGTATAGAGAAGGACCTCTTCACGCGGATAGCGCTTCTTAATTTCGCGCAGATTGCCTTGCAGAACTGTATTGGAGCGATCCAAAATCGTAATATTGCGGCATAGTTCTTCAACATGCTCCATCCGGTGTGTAGAGAATAAAATGCTGGTGCCTTCATCGCGCAATTCTTTGACCGTCGCTTTGAGCAGCTCGACATTAACCGGGTCCAAACCGCTAAAGGCTTCGTCCATAATGACGATTTTGGGTTTATGCACAACCGCGGCAATGAAGCCCATCTTCTGCTGATTCCCTTTGGAGAGTTCTTCAATCCGCTTGTTATAATAATCCGGTACATCAAACCGTTCCAGCCAATAACGAAGACTCTTCTCCGCCTCGGATTCCGACATGCCCCGCAGCTTGGCTAAATATTTAATTTGGTCGCTGACTTTCACTTTAGGGTACAGACCGCGTTCTTCCGGCAAATAACCCATGTTGCTCTGCAGCTCTTTATTGAAGGGCTTGCCATGATACATAATGCTGCCTTCATCAGGATAGATTAGTCCAAGCACCATTCGCATCGTTGTTGTCTTTCCCGCTCCGTTCGCGCCGAGCAGACCGTAGATTTCCCCGGCATCCACTTGCAGCGAGATCTCGTTAACCGCGGTCTTCTCGCCAAATTGCTTTACAACCTTCTCCAGCATTAAAGGTTTTACCATCTTTCGTTATCCCTCGCTTCACTTATTCAAAATTTATACATCTATGGCATAACAGGCATTTACACTGACAATTCCTCTGGCTTATGACCTTCGATCCACAACCGCAATATCTCTTCAAGCTCAAGTGTACGTGATTTCACGACCTGTAAATCCGCTGCCGCCAAATACTTTTTCCACTGTTCATTATCCCGAACCGTAATCCGTGTTAAAGACGGACCGTCCGGATTGCATTTGACGACTCCCGGCAGCTTGCCGAGCGCGCCTGCATCCCCTTGTACCCAAAGTTCCTTCCAGGTCCCGTACAGCGAATCCTTCTCTGCTATCCCGAGAATCCGTCCTTCATCGACCAGAATGATATAGTCCGCCAATCGCTTGACCTCATCTACAACATGAGTCGATAACACGATCGTCACCTCCTCATTCTCCATCGATGCCTGCAGTTCATCGATCATATCGCCCCAAGCGAACGGATCAAGTCCTGAAGAGGGCTCATCCAGCAGCAGAAGCTTGGGACGGGCGGCAAGCACAGCCGCGATCTCGAACTTGCGTCTCTCCCCCTTGGACATCCGGTTCAATCGCTCATTACGCGGCACGCGGAACCGTTGCATCAATTCCTCGAATCGCCCCTCATCCCAGCTTGGATACCAGTATGAACGAAATTCCGCTACCGCATCCGCCGTAAGATGACTTTCCTCCGCGATCGAAGTCTCCGGAACATAACCAATCTTCTGTCTTAAGGATAACGGTATTTCGCCGTTGAACGTCTCCCCATACCAGCGGATTGACCCTTGGTCCGGCCTGGTCGTCTGCAGCATCATGTTCATCATCGTGCTCTTGCCGGCTCCATTGGCACCAACCAGTGCAACGATATACCCCTGCGGAATAGTCAGATCGATCGGTCCGATCGGGTGTCTGCGTCTTTTTTTAATTGCTCCTCTAAATTCAATCGCCATGCGCTCTGTCACGCTCCATCCCTCCCGCCATCTTTATGATATTTTTGCTTCAATATGTTTAGAAACAGTTGTTTCAGTTCTTCTTCTCCATATTGCACAGATATTCCAGTATCCACCGCCGTCTCGACAGCTTCCTGAACCACAGATTTCCGATATGCATCCCGTTCCCCGGTCCCTACCCTGGCCACAAAGGTTCCCGTCCCTTGCTTCGTCCTAAGCAGGCCTTCATTCTCTAAATCCTGATATACCCGTCTGATTGTAATGACACTGCAGCTTAGGCTCGCTGCTAATTCGCGAATGGATGGCAGAAGTGTTCCTTCTTCAATTTGCCCGCTTACGATCAATGATTTAAGCTGCGTCTCGATCTGATAATATAAAGGTTCTGCACTTTGCTCATCAATTTGTATCGGAATCCACACCTTTCCCTTCACCTCCGGTCTCTATTTGTCAGCTGCCCATTCATCAGACCAAATCCCGCTTGTTCAGCTTCCGCATAGTTTGAAGACCCATCCCATATGCCCCTAAAGCGCCGACTAAAAGAGTCCCCCACATTAGAGGCGACAGCAGAGCATAACGGGCAGAAACATCCATCGTGTATTTCAACAAATTGCCATGTAGAAGGGTAATAACAACGGAGATCACGACCACGCTGAGCATCAACACGCAGCTCAACCAAAAGTAAGTTTTGCCTTTATTCAGCAATTCCATATAAATATACAGTCCGTTTATAAGCAGTGCATATCCGATCCAGGTCAGAGCAAAGGCAATGTATTGGAACGGACCCAGATTAATGTCTAATCCGCCTAGCCAAAAGATAACGAATATCACTCCGAAGAAAAAGGTTCCGTTAAACAGAAGGGCTGCGATGAGCTGAAGGTAGCGACTCTTTATAATGGTCCTCACAGGGATCGGTAGGGTGTGATAATACCACAGCATTTGAGTGTAGGAATCTTCCCTCAAATAACTGAACGATCTGCGCGAAAAATAAAATCCGATCATCGGGATAAGCACTAGCATCAAGCAATCCGCTAATGAATGAAACGCATCATCGGAATGAACTACGGAATAGAGCATCGTACTGAACATTCCGCCGAAATATAACATGAACAGGACATTCCAGATCAGATAAAATCGATCTGAACATACGTCCTTTTTGAAAATGACCCAAGCATCCTTCCAGCCTTCCAATTTCATCATCCTTTCTCTTCTCTCCCTATGTACTTAAACACTATTCTACTGTGCTTACTGTTTATATCTTTATACACAGTATATACTGTGCTTATTCTGCTCGTCAACCCAGAAAATCCATTTTCAACTTATTGTCCAAGCCAATTGGATGATTAACGCTTGACTTTCACGAACAAATGTTCTAAATTAGGTTGTTATTGGGGGAATAGACATGAGCGAATTGGCCTGTACACCACAGCCACCGTATTATGCAGTAATCTTCACCTCTGAACGGACAGAGGGAGACCACGGTTATGCCGAGATGGCCGGGGAGATGGCTCGGCTCGCCGCCATCCAGCCCGGATTTTTGGGAGTGGAGAGCGCAAGGGAAGGTCTGGGGATTACAGTGTCGTATTGGGAATCTCTTGAAGCTATACAAAATTGGAAACAAAATGAGAGGCATCTCATGGCACAAAGTAAAGGGAAGTCAGAGTGGTATCTCAAATACAAGACGAGAATTTGCAAGGTCGAACGAGATTACAAATATGAGCAATAGAACTCAAAAAGAGGGTGTCCCAAAAGTCATCATAGATGACTGAGGGGGCACCCTCTTACATTTCATCAAACAAAAAGAAACCGCTCTTTGGTAAAATGGAAGTACGA